>NZ_JBMKNV010000007.1:0-209257 GCF_049220665.1 Chryseobacillus diguaensis | reverse complement strand
GAACAAGATGTTCCTCTGGAACCAACTGTTCGAGGGTAATCATCTCCATTTGATCACGATTCATTTGATTATTTTTAGACAGCATTTCAATCACCTCACTAGTTACTTCTTTCATTATACAAAAAAAACTGCCAACATCCTCCTCAAAATCGAGGAGTTTGTCGACAGTCTGAAAGCCTGCTCTGCAGGCTTTTTCCAAATATTTATGAATTAGAACTTTTTTCTTCATGTTTTGAACTTTTCATCTTATTCACCACAAAAGTAGCACCAAACATCACCACTAAAATGATGAAGAAAATAGTAGAAGGTATCTCAATGTGCACAACAGTCAAAGCCATTTTAATAGCAATAATGGCAATTAAAAGGTAAGCTGTTGTCTCAAGTTCAGGGACTTTTTCAATCAGCATCAGGAATACTCCTGCTACACCCCTCATCATCAGAACGCCAAGCATTCCTCCGATCAGCAGAACCCAAACTTCTTCACTAACTCCGAATGCTGCAAGTACACTGTCTACTGAAAAAGCAATATCCATCAACTCAACAGTTACAACGGTTGCCCAGAATTGACCGAGCATTTTGACGAGCAATCCCTTTTTTGTCATCTTGGCTGCTTCTTCTGGATCATCTTCCCCATTATCATTTCGTTTATCAATGAAATATTTAATGGAAAGCCAAGCAAGATAAGCTGCACCAAGAATTTTCACCCAAGAAAGCTGGATCAAATAAACTCCAATTCCGATTGCTACGAAACGGAATAAATAAGCGCCAATCAGCCCGTAAAAAAGCGCTTTTTTTCTTTTTTCAGGCGGAAGCGGTTTTACCATTACCGCAAGAACCAGGGCGTTATCCGCCGAAAGCAATCCTTCTAAAACGATCAGTGTCCCAATCAGCCCCCAGCTTACTGGGTCAGTTAATACTTTTCCCCACATTTCCCAGTCGAAAAACTGAGAATATGTGTGAAGTATTCCTTCAAAAAAGCCCAAAATATCATCCTCCTAAAACAACACTAAGTTCTATTATACTAGTTTGGCAGTTTCATGTTAAGTATTTGCAAGAGAAAATGGTATTTTCCTAGCAAACTTAAAAGCAGTCATTTTCTTTGTTCCAATTATTGTGCAGGATATTGGAGGAGCAGGCCGTCCCTCTACCCATATTCGCATTCTTCTTAATGCATGGCTCTTTTCTTAAACATTGTTGCTCATGACCTTATATTTATTCCTCGAAACCATTGGTATTGAAAAAACTTTAAGAAAAGATGCCCCGATGCTAGTCTAAATGCGTGATAAGAGCATGTACGAAAAACAACAATCTCTGCGAAAACAGCCTAATGCATAAATAATGATTTGTAAAAGCTATGAACATGGGATGAAATGAAGCATAAGCCTCATAAATAGGGACTAAAAAGCCAAAGCGGTGAAGTTAACCACACTAAAAATGCTTGAAGACCTCTGAAAAAGTCTTCAAGCATCTTGGTTTTTACAGCATCAATTTACATACTCTTTTTGAGTCATCCATCCAGGCGGGGTATTTTTATTCCAGTAGATGCTTCCTAGATCATGATGTTTCATATAAGAATCTTTATAGGTATGGTAGTGAAAATTAAACCAGTATCCCTCTTTTGGAGGCTGATCAATTCTGACATGAAAACGAATAAGATCTTCTCCTGTAACACTGCTGTAGATATGAAAGATTTTTTCGCTCTTTCCTTTGCCGGGTTTTTTAGAAACAGTAAAACTAGTACCATCTGTGGTCTGAAGGGTTTCAGCAATCGCTTCTTCCATTTTCGGAAGAATGAATGTTCTGAATTCACCCTCTATAACCGGCCCAATTTTGCTGCCGAATTTTATAAACGCCTGCTCATCAGCTTCTCTGTAGATCTGGTTAATATCTGGCGACTGCTGTTTCTCTTTTGGTGTATATTGTCCATCTCCAAGGAATCCAGCTGATGCCTGATCACTGTGATTTTCCTCCGCAAGGAGTACCTGTGGTGGAGCAATCATGCCAAATGTGACTATGGAAAAGAGGATGACAAGGGTTTTTTTCAGCCATTTATTCAATCGCAACACCCCAATGCCCTGCTTTTCATCTATTCTATCACAATGGCTGACAGGCTTGTGTGAACATTTTGTAATAATTGCCCAGCCTCTTTCAAAAAAAACCAATAATACATCGATCCCCCTTTCCTAATTTCTGTTAAGCGGTTACAATAAAACTATAATTGATTGAAAATTCCATTAAAAAGGAGCGCCCGCATGTACCATACTTTGCTTGCTGCTGCCAGCGTTATTACTTTGGCCTATTTTATTTATATGGAAATAACAGATTGACAAAAAAAGCGCAAGGCCGTAGCCTTAGGCGACAAGCATAAGTGAAGCTTGGCTTGAAGGTTGTTCTTTTACCTTCGGGACATTGCTTGTGAACTTGAGCCGATGGCGCCCCTGAGTTAGATTCTGTGCGCGAACTAAGTGAAGAAATGATAGTAATTCTGATATCAAATAGTAAAAAGGAAGACTGCTGTCTTCCTTTTTACTATTTGAACTTCTATTTTCTTTTTTGCTTATTTAGTGAGGAATCTCTTTTCATTCCTTTTTCAGAAGAAGATGTACCTTGTCCTTCTACGTTCGGAGAACCTAATTCTGATTTTGACGGATCACTTTTTCCTTTGGCCAATTTATCCACCTCCAGAAATAGTTTTTGCCCCCTCACTCATTTCTATTACGCCATAGTGGAATTTTGAAGATTTTCTTTTAATCTGCCGAAATCCTAATTCTTCAAACCGGCTGCTTTTCCAGTGATCTTTCAACACCACTTTTTCTTTTGCGGCCCTTTTCGCTTCATGAATAGCTTCCTTTGTAAGGGGAGAATATAGCGCCAGGGATTTTAGAGGAGAAAAATTGGATGCCTCTTCTATTTCTTCTTCAAACATTGGGTCAAAAAAGATCACATCAAATTCATTTGTGCGGCAGTTCTTTAAATAATCAAGATGGTCTGTATGAATGACTTTGATTCTTTTCATTGACTCATCAAGCTGTTTCAGGCCAGATTGGTAAGAAGCCAATCCAGTTTTAACTAAATAGGAGATCATAGCATCTCCTTCAAGGCCAATTACTTTTCCCTTATTTCCTACAATATAACTAGCTACAATGCTGTCTGATCCGAGTCCCATCGTGCAGTCGAGCACTGTTTTTCCTTCCATAAGACCAAGCGCCTCAGCAAAAGGATCCTTTTCATTTCTTAATAGGCGCTTCACTCTGAACATAGCACTGTTAGGATGAAAGAATAAAGGTTCCTCCTTATGAGGAAAGTGGCATTCCATTCTGTTTCTTCCTAGAACTACTATCTGCTCGCCGAATTTGAGCTTCATTACTGAAAGAGGCTGTTTTCTTCTTTCAACGAATGTCCCCCCAATCTCTTCCGCTATTCTTCTGGCTGATATGACTGTTGTGCTGTCGGTTCTTCCGCCTGTAGTAACAATCATGGCTTTCCTCCAATTTTCTATTCATGCTGTATAAATAAAAAGAAAGGATGCCCATAAGGACATCCTAGCAATGATTCTCAAAAGCATGAAGAAGATTCTCCATAATTTGTTCCATCATATATCCTTCTATCTCATGACGCGGAACAAAGTGGACAACCTTCTGACCCTTCAGGATAGCCATAGAAGGCGAGGAAGGTTCATATCCTTTAAAATACTCCCTCATTTTGGCTGTTGCTTCTTTATCTTGCCCCGCAAAAACAGTAACAAGGTTATCCGGTTTTTTTTCTGCATGAAGCACAGCTTGGGTTGCCGCCGGTCTCGCAAGACCTGCTGCACATCCGCAAACAGAATTCACAACAACAAATGTCGTTCCTTCTGTCTTTTCCATAAATTCTTCTACTGCTTCAGGTGTTGTTAATTCTTTAAAATCAGCATTTGTTAATTCAGCACGCATTGGTTTAACAATCTGTCTCATATATTCTTCATATGCCATCGACATAGTAATTCCCTCCTGTAAATCCCTTGTGTATAGAAAGAATACTACAGTTCCTGCTTAGTGGCAAATCATTTACCGCACGCTTGACGGTTCACTCTCCCGGCTGAAATCATCTGTTACCGCACCTTTTGATGCACATGAAACAGTACGGGCATATTTGCCAAGTACCCCTCTTGAAACCAATTTAGGAGCGGACCAGCTTTTTTTCCTCTCTTCAAGGACATGATCAGGCACATGCATATTCAGTGACCTGTTTTCGCTGTCTACTGTAACAAGGTCTCCCGTTTCAAGCAGAGCAATCGGTCCCCCAACCTGGGCTTCAGGTGCGATATGCCCTACAACAAGACCATGTGTTCCGCCGGAAAAACGTCCGTCTGTTAAGAGGGCCACTGTCTCTCCCAGCCCCTTTCCTACAAGAATGGCTGAAAGGGAAAGCATTTCCGGCATTCCCGGTCCTCCTTTTGGACCTTCGTATCTTATAACAATAACATCTCCGTCCGTCACTTTGCCGTTTAGAACGGCTTCTGTCGCTTCCGGTTCACTATCAAATACTTTTGCGGGACCAGTAAGGCTAGTTACTTTTAACCCGGATACTTTAGCAACCGCTCCGTCTGGTGCAAGGTTCCCTTTTAGTATAACAAGCGGCCCATCCTCTCTTAACGGCTTCTCAATCGGCATGATGACCTTTTGTCCTTCTTTTAATCCTTCTGCATTTCTTAAATTTTCTTCTAGTGTTTTACCCGTCACTGTTAAACAATCACCATGCAGATAACCATGCTCAAGAAGCAGTTTCATTACGCCCGGAATTCCTCCAGCTTCATGAAGATCCTGCATAACATACTTGCCGCTTGGTTTCAAATCGGCAATGTGAGGAACTCTTTTTTGAATAGCTTCAAAATCGGAAAGGGAAAGATCCACATCAATCGAATGGGCAATTGCCATAAGATGCAGAATAGCATTTGTAGAACCGCCAAGAGCCATTACAACAGTGATTGCATTTTCAAATGCTTTTTTCGTCATTATGTCTTTCGGATAAATCTCCTGTTCCAGCAAATGATAAACGGCCTCTCCTGCCTTGTAGCAATCCTCCATTTTAAAAGAAGACTCTGCAGGGTTTGACGAGCTTCCAGGGAGGCTCATCCCCATCGCTTCAATGGCAGATGCCATTGTGTTGGCAGTATACATCCCGCCGCATGAGCCTGCTCCCGGACAGGCATGACATTCAATTTGATGGAGCTCATCCCGCCCGATTGCTTCCTTATTGAATTTACCTACTCCTTCAAACGCTGAAACAATATCAATATCCTTACCGTCAAGCTTACCCGGTTTAATCGTTCCTCCGTATACAAAAAGGGAAGGAACCTCTGACCGTGCAATGGCAATCATGCAGCCCGGCATGTTTTTGTCGCAGCCGCCAATAGCAACATATCCATCTAAATTTTCTGCTCCGACAACCGTTTCAATTGAATCGGCGATGACCTCGCGGCTCGGCAGGGAATAGCGCATTCCTGGTGTCCCCATGGAAATGCCATCTGAAACAGTGATCGTATTAAAAATTAAACCTGCACCTCCTGCATTCAGTACACCGCTTTTTGCTTTTCTTGCCAGTTCATCAATATGTATATTGCATGGGGTTACTTCGCTCCAAGTACTTGCTACACCGATCATCGGCTTTTTAAAATCTTCATCTTCAAAGCCAATAGCTCTCAACATGGCTCTGTTCGGTACTCTTGTTGCTCCTTCACTGATTGCTTTACTGCGAATTCTTAGGTCCTTAACCAACATGATCCCTCCAAAAAGTATATTGTCTACTACTATAGAACTTTCAGCATCATTTTTCAATAATATTCTAAACATTTTGATTTTAAAATACAAAGAACTTACACTAAAATTTGCTTGAATCCTAAAGAAAGATGCCTATAGCTATTGAAAGTTTACTTGATCATTGCAGGGATAGCGTCAGCAGCGTATACAAAAAGGGACACTTATATAAAGTGTCCCTCAAGTTCAGCTGTGCAGCCCAGCATTTTAGCGGTAATTGTTCATGATTGGGTGACTGCCAGCCAAAATATCAGCGGTAATCATTCATTTATCAGCGGACGATACTAGATCAACAGCCATTTTTTTCTGCGGATGAGGCACTATATCGGCGGTAAAGCCAATTTTATCAGCGCCCATCGCTCTTTTATCGGCGGCAACAATGATTCTTTTTTTATCGTTATTTATCTCTTTGTCTGCTTTCTGTCATCTGCTTCCAGACAGAGCCCTTGGCTTCTTCTCCGATTTCAATTCTTTCGATGGCCATTTTAATTTGCAGGCTAACCTCAAATTCCGGATCATTTTCTGCTTCTTTTAAAGCAGGCAGATCTGTTTCGTCTCCCGCTTCATAAAGGAACATTGCCGCTCTCCATCTGACGAGCTTACTAGAATCCGCAAGCGCTGCCCTCATAGCAGGAGCAGCCTCTTTAAATCCAAGATCTGATAAGCAATCCCCTGCGGTTCTTCTGACGGTTACAGACTTGTCTGTCAGCGCACGATATAAATATGGCAAAACAATCGGATCTTCAATCATACCAAGATAAACAGCAGCAAGCCTTCTAATACTTGCTTTTTCATCACCCAGTGCTTTTTCTAGCACTGGAAGGTCTTCTCTCTCAGGTATTAACTGATCCATGTGGGCGTACCGCCTTCTCCAATCAGGATCTTCCAGCATTTCTTCTGTCACTTTATACGATTTGCGCGGAAGTGCTTTAGTGCTGCTTTCTTCTGCTGAAAGGCTTTCCATTATCCGATGAACCCTCTCAGGCGAATAAGCTGCAGAAATTTCTTCAGCAACTTCCTTTCCAACCTCATCAAATTCTCCGTATCTTACACCCTGTTCTTTCCACTCTCTGTTTAAAACCACATTCTCCGCATTTTTTTGCATTTCAAAAATGGCATTTTGAAAGCGATCTGGAAGCGGATACCTTTTTTCTACCGTCCCATCTGTCAATTTTATCTGCATGGGAATCCCATTGAAAAATTGCACGAATACGCGGATTTCTCCAAATGCTTCATCAGGAATAGATCTTTCACCTGATAGATCATCGCCTGTCTCTCCAAAACAGCTTCTCACCTGAGGGAGAATGTCTTTCCAATCAAACTTGGCATTTCTTTCAATGGCAAGAAAATCGGCTACATGATAGACTCCCTTAATTCCCTCAACTTTCAGGACTGCTTTTATTATTTCAGGAGCATGCTCCCTATCGTCTTTTTTGTAATTGTTGCTTTTTCCTGCAGGCATTGCTTCATTCAGCAGGATTTTCATCGTATTCGGGCTTGGTGTAGGCTCAATAGATACAATTTTCAACTTCGTCCACCTCCATGTACTTCTCCATTTATAGTAGCATAGGGAATACACAGCTTTCCATTAAAGGACTGACTTCGCCTAACAAAGCGGCTTTTCCCATTCTTTATAAAACTGATTTAAAAAGAATTCCATAAATTCATGCCGTTCTTTGGCCAGTTCCTTTCCAGTATTCGTATTCATCAAACTGGAAAGCTTTAAAAGCTTTTCGTAAAAATGATTAATAGCAGTGGAGGGGTTTTGACGATATTCCTGATCAGTCAAAGTCTCTCTCGGATTTTTTTTTGGAAGGTGAAGCAAATGGCCCTTTGAGCCTGCATATAAAAAAGCTCTTGCAATGCCAATTGCCCCTATTGCGTCTAGCCTGTCTGCATCCTGGACTGCCTTCCCCTCAATTGTAGAAGGGATTGTTTTGCCATTTCCTTTGAAGGAAATGGTTTCAATAATATGTATTGCTTGATCCGTTTCATGCCTTGTAAATCCAATCGAGGACAGCCAGCTGGTTATTTCAGACTGGCCCATTATATTCATTTTCTCGTCAGACAAATCATGCAGCAAAGAAGCGAGCTCAATGATTTCAATATGTCCCCCTTCTTTTACACCAATATAAACGGCCAAATTCCGAACCCGTTCAATATGAAGCCAATCATGTCCGCTGCCTTCTTCCTCAAGAAGAAGCTTTACTCTTTTTTCCACTGTATTCAGCTTGTCTCTCATCCTTTTCTTCCCTCCCATTTTTCACGCAGAAAAAGAAGCCTTCTAAATGGGCTTCTTTCCGTCTGATTCAAATTGTATTGATCAAAATGGATTAAACCGACTTTTCTAATAACAGCTGTTCAATTTTCGGTTCAATGTCAAGCGGATTTGTGTTTGGAGAATAACGGTCAATGACTTCTCCATCTTTGCTGATCAGAAACTTGGTAAAGTTCCACTTAATACCTTTAAGGCCAAGCATTCCAGGTATTTGTTCTATTAAGTATGCATAAAGAGGATGGGCATTTTCCCCATTTACATCAATCTTTGAAAACATTGGAAAGGTTACTCCATAGTTTCGTTCGCAAAAGCCTTGGATCTCTTCATTTTTTCCTGGATCCTGGTTCATAAATTGATTGCATGGAAAACCGAGAATTTCAAAATCCTCGCTTTCATGCTTATTATAAAGTTCCTGCAGCTGTTTGAACTGAGGAGTAAAACCGCACTTGCTTGCTGTATTGACAATCAAAAGAACTTTTCCTTTATAATCTGCTAGTGATTTGTTGGTACCGTCAATCAAATTTGCTTCGAGATCATATATTCCCATTAGAAAGCCTCCCTGTCTTTTATGGCCATATTTTAGATGGCAGGCAAGATCCTGATGGTTTCAAGCGCATAAGAAACCATGCTTTCAAGATCCAATGCATTGTCTTCGTTAATCATCCTGTCAAATTCCAGATATACTAAATATTGAACAACTGTTATACCCGAATGGGATGTTGTGCGCCTTGTTTCATGGGAGATCAGTACTTCCTCTCCCCAAATGCGCTTAATGCTGCTTTCCGTCCATTCTTTGCAGCCTGATAGATCCTTAGGCCAGGCAAAAATCATTTTTATATCACAGCCGGCTTCTTTAAAATCTTGTTTCCATTCACTGTACATTTGTTTATGAGACATGAATAATTGAAATTCGACAGAGGCAATCGCAGTTCCTTTTTTTTCAGCGAATTTGATTCGGTACATTCTAGACATATCTGATAGGTTTACGATATCTGTACGATCAAGGATGATAATTTCCTGGTCAAGGTCCCTGTCATATATTTCTCCTTCAAGCACAACTTTTAAATTATCGAAAATGGTTGGATCAAACATCAGTTAAAACAGCCCTTCTGCCTTTCCGGCATTATTCACATTCATCTTCAAGGCGGAAGGTTTTTTCGGAAGGCCTGGCATCGTTAATATGTCCCCTGTAAGCGCAACAATAAAACCTGCGCCAACAGATGGCCTGAATTCTCTGATTGTTATATAAAAATCTCTCGGACGCCCGAGTTTCCCAGCATCATCCGACAGGGAATACTGCGTTTTCGCCATGCAGACCGGGAAGCTTTCCCACCCGTTTTGTTTCATTTCTATAAGCTGTTTTTCAGCTTTTGGAGAATAGATGACCCCCGCTGCACCGTAAACCTTTTCAGCTATTGTACTAATCTTCTCTTTTATAGTATGGGATGCTTCATACAGCGGCTTAAACCGATTTTCTTCAGCATCAATAGTTTTTAACACAGTTTCAGCTAACTCCTGTCCCCCAGCACCGCCTTTTCCCCAAACTTCTGTCAAAGCTGCGGGGTATTGATTGTCCCGGCACCATTTCATAACGGTCTCAAGCTCATTTTCGGTATCTCCACTAAACCTGTTAACCGCTACCACAAAAGGAAGACCAAAAGCTTTAATTGTCTCAATATGCTTTTCCAGATTTTCAGACCCTTTTAATACTGCATCAGAATTTTCTTCACTCAAATATGCTTTTGAAACACCGCCATGCATCTTCAGTGCTCTTACTGTTGCTACTATAACAACAGCCGAAGGCTTAAATCCGCCTGCCTGCGCTTTAATGTTCAGGAATTTTTCCGCCCCAAGGTCTGCACCGAATCCAGCCTCAGTAACAGCAAAGTCACCAAGCTTTGCAGCCATTTTAGTTGCAAGAAGACTGTTGCATCCATGGGCAATATTGGCAAATGGCCCTCCATGAATGATAGCAGGTGTTTGTTCGATTGTCTGGACAAGATTTGGTTTCAAAGCATCCTTCAGCAGAAGAGCAAGCGCACCCTCGTACCCTAGATCCTTGACTGTTACAGGCTTTTTAGAGGTGTCATATGCTACCACAATCTTTGAGAGCTTATTCTTCAGATCCTGAAGGCTTTCTGAAAGGCATAAGATCGCCATCACCTCAGAGGCTACAGTTATGTCAAAACCATCCTCCCTCGGTATGCCATTTGCTGGTCCCCCAAGGCCGATAACAATCTTCCGCAAAGCGCGGTCGTTCAAATCCATTACCCTTTTCCAGACAATTCTGCGCTGATCAATATTCCGTTCATTACCTTGATGGATATGATTATCAATAAATGCGGAAAGTGCATTATTTGCGGTTGTAATCGCGTGAAGATCCCCTGTAAAATGAAGATTAATCTCTTCCATAGGCAAGACTTGGGAGTAGCCTCCACCTGCCGCTCCCCCTTTCATTCCCATTACGGGCCCTAGAGAAGGCTCCCTCATGGCAATGATCGCCTTTTTCCCTATTTTATTAAGGGCTTGCCCGAGACCGACAGTCACCGTTGACTTCCCTTCCCCTGCAGGTGTAGGATTAATCGATGTTACTAAAAGAATTTTACCGTCTTTTTTCGTTTGAAGCCGATCAAGCAGATCAAATGACAACTTGGCTTTGTATTTTCCATAAAGCTCAAGTTCATCTTCTTTTATATCAAGCTTTTCTGCAATTTTCTGAATTGGCTCAATTTCAGTTTGCATGGCTATTTCTATATCTGATAATTGTTCGTGCTTGTTTGTCATTTTTTCAGCTCCTAATTCAAATTACATGTCATATGTAAACTATGTATCACTATCTAAGTTAAGTAATCAAGGATTCATTTTATCATAAGGCTCTTTTCTTATACTTTGTTGCTCAGGACCCTATATTTAGTCCTCGAAACCATTTGGATGGCAAAAACTTTAAGAAAAAATGCCCCAATGCTAGTCTAAATGCGTGATAAAAGCATGTACGAAAAACAACAATCTCTGCGAAAACAGCCTATCATAAAGAGAAAACAGCTTATAACTTTCTAACTTCTGCTATAGTGGTAGTGGTTTACATTTAAAAGAACGGAGTGGTTAATTCATGCCAATTAATATTCCTTCAAATTTGCCTGCCAAGGCCATTCTTGAAGAAGAAAATATATTTGTAATGGATGAAGCACGGGCTGTGAGCCAGGACATACGGCCTCTTGATATTTTGATTTTTAATCTGATGCCAAAAAAAGAGAAAACTGAAACCCAGCTGCTCAGACTTCTTGGCAATACCCCTCTTCAAGTAAATATTACTTTGCTGAAAACAGAGTCGCACATATCCAAAAATACTGAACCGGAACATTTAAATGAATTTTATACAACATTTGATGAAATTAAGCAAAGAAAATTCGACGGAATGATTATAACTGGTGCACCGGTAGAACAGCTTCCTTTTACAGAAGTAACCTATTGGGAGGAACTAACGTCTATATTGAAGTGGACAAAAGAGTATGTAACGTCAACCCTGCATATTTGCTGGGGTGCTCAAGCAGCACTTTATTATCATTATGGCGTTAATAAGGTTCCCCTTTCTCAAAAATGCTTTGGTATTTTTAAGCACACTCTGAATCAGACATCTGAAAAGCTAGTAAGGGGTTTTGACGATGAATTCTATGTGCCCCATTCCAGGCATACAGATATAAAAAAGGAAGAGTTGTCCAAAGTTCCTGATATAAAGATCCTGTCTGAGTCTGAAGAAGCAGGAGTTTGTCTTTTAATGGCTCAAAACGGAAAGCAGATTTTTCTAACAGGACATCCTGAATATACTCCTTCAACTCTTTTGGATGAGTATCACAGAGACAGAGAAAGAGGTTTGGACATTGGCCTTCCTGTCAATTATAAATACAGCGATGAAATGGTTTTAAAACCAGCCGCTCAATGGCGGTCTCATGCTAATCTGCTGTTTTCAAACTGGCTTAATTATTACGTTTACCAAGAAACCCCTTTTTTATGGAAATAATTTTACAGCTAAAAAACACGTTATTTTGAAAAACTTCTTACATCCATGTGATAGTTTTGTTAAAATGTTTAATGAATTGCAGTTTACAAATCTTTAAAATTTGATTTTTAGTTTTCTAATAAAATCAGCAGCGGGCTTTTTAAAGGGGTACAGCCGGCAATTGAGCTCTTATCATTGCTGTATTTTTCAGCCCCTTTGCTTCTGATTAAATTGAGGTGAAAACGTTGAATTCCAATCCGAAAGTACTAATTTTAACCGCAAGCTACGGTAATGGACATGTCCAGGTTGCCAATACCATGTATGAACAATGTAAGAAGTCAGGAATCGATAATGTTGTTATATGCGATCTTTATTCCGAATCACATCCTGTTTTTTCGGAAATTACGCAATATCTCTATATAAAAAGTTTTTCCATAGGCAAGCAATTTTACCGATTGTTTTATTATGGCGTAGATAAAATGTACAATAAAAGAATGATGAATCTTTACTATAAAATCGGCCATAAAAAATTGCATGAAATCATCCTGGCAGAAAAGCCCGATATTATCATCAATACATTTCCTATGATTGTCGTTCCGGAGTATAGAAGAAAAACCGGTACCGTCATTCCGACATTCAATGTACTGACTGACTTTTGTCTCCATAAAATCTGGGTACATGAAAACATTGATAAGTACTATGTTGCAACCAATCATGTAAAAGAAAAGATTATTCAGCTTGGAATCCACCCTTCTTCTATTAAAGTTACCGGAATTCCAATCAGGCCTCAATTTGAAAAAGAAGCCGACAAAGATGAATTATATAAAAAATACGAACTTGATCCATCTAAAAAGACACTGCTGATTATGGCCGGGGCACACGGTGTGCTAAAGAACGTGAAAGAGTTATGCCAATCCTTTCTTTCCAATAAAAATCTGCAGATTATTGTTGTATGCGGAAAGAACCAGTCATTGAAGGAAACCCTTGCACCGCTTGCGAACGCTTATCCTGACCAATTGAAAGCACTGGGATATGTAGAAAAAGTTGACGAACTCTTCCGCATTACTTCTTGTATGATCACAAAGCCTGGTGGCATAACACTAAGCGAAGCTTCTGCTATCGGTGTGCCGGTTATCCTTTATAAACCTGTCCCTGGACAAGAAAAAGAAAATGCCATTTTCTTTGAAGAAACTGGGGCTGCAGTAGTTGTAAACAAATATGAAGATATTTATGATACCGTTCAAGAGGTTTTCAGCAATGATGAACTGCTTGGCAGCATGAAAGATAACATCCATAAACTGCATTTATCTGACTCGTCTTCAACGATTCTTGAAGACATTCTGAAAGAAGCAGCAGGCATGTACAGCAGGAAAGAAATGAAGGGCTCTGTCAACTATTATTAATGAAATAAATGATCTGAATATAATAGATAAAAAAGAGAGAAACAACAGTTCCTGGATGGAAGGGAATCACCATTATCTGGGGGTAAATTCATGGATACAAGCACACACATCGCTTTTGGGATAGGATTTGCAGGACTCGCCCATTTGGATCCGGCTGTTGCATCTAATCCAGCATTATCAGGAGCTATCTTAGCTGGCACAGTGCTCGGCTCGAATGCTCCTGACTTTGATTATGCTGTAAAGATTTTTAAAGGGAAAGCCATGTATATTGAACACCATCGGGGGATTTCCCATTCTATTCCAGCCCTTTTTATCTGGGCTCTCCTGCTTACTTTTGTGATTCAGCTTTTTTTCGTGCCGCTGCCGCTTCTTCATCTATTCGGATGGACATTGTTTGCAGTAGCATTTCATGTATTAATTGACATTTTTAACGTATTTGGCACCCAGGGCGGCAGACCTTTAACAAAAAAATGGCTAGCTTTAAATGCAGTGCCTCTCTTTGATCCTTTTATTATGATCCTTCATTTTGCAGGCTTCATTTTGTGGGTAGCAGCAGGAAATCCCGGTCTTATTTTTTCCTTCATTTATCTTATACTTGTCGTTCATGTAGCTGAGAGGTTTATCCGTTCACTAAGAATGAAAAAAAGGATTGGAAAAGAATTTGCAAATCAGCATGTGAACGTAATCATGATTCCAACGATGAGGCGAAGTCATTGGAAAACGGTAGCTGAGACAGAGGACGCTTTCCATTCCGGTGAATTGGTAAAAGGAAGAGTTAATTGGATTCATACGATCAAAAAAGAAAAGTATGATGATCAGTTAATACAAATCGCCAGTACAGCCAAAAATGCCCGCCATTTTTTGAAGAGTACGGATACAGTTTATTGTACTGTTTCTGATCTTGGAGAAGAATATGAAATCAAATGGATTGATTACAGGTTTAGAACAGGCCGCCATTATCCTTTCATGGCCATTGTCATTATGAGCAAAGATAAAACAATTTTATCTTCATGTACTGGCTGGATCTATCAAAAAAAAGATGCAGAAGAAAGAATGGAATATCATCATTCTTATGCCCATGGCAAAAACCATCTAGCTTAAGAAAAGATGTCAGACAGCTTTGCTGTTTGGCATCTTTTTTTTGCAAATACAGCCTTTTTATTGTTCTTTTTTCAGCATAAACAGCCACATGAAAGACAGAGCCTGCTTTAATTCAATTGAGAGGTTTTCGAGCATGATTCCCCCTACTCCTCTTTTGTATACGCCTTCTTGTCCTGCAACAGTAAAACCAGTATGTAAGGCCAGTTTTTCAAATTCCCAGGGCATCATTGTGTGACATACGGCAGGCTTATTATATAATCTTTCAAAGCTCTTTTCCCTGGGGTGGGCAGTAGGCCCCAAAATTGCAATGCATAAATATCCATTTGGTTTTAGTACTCTTTTTAGTTCGAGAAGTGCCTTTAATGGATTGGATACCCACTCAATGCAATTGATGACAAGCATCGCTTGAGCAAAATGGTCTTCAAAAGGGAGCTCCAATATATCTCCCTGGATGAAAGAGAGCTGATTCTCTATTTCATGCTTTCTAGCCATCTTGATCATTTCAGCAGAAAAGTCGATTCCGGTAACTTTGTATCCCTTTTTATGCAGCTTATAAGAGCCGTATCCATCACCGCAGCCAATATCAAGAATCTGCCCTTCTTTAGGAACAAATTTCTCAAAAAAAGGAGCAATCCCTTTCCTGCTGCCCTTATCCCACATATCTCGGCTGTTTTCGCTCCAATAGGCTGCTCTCTGATTCCATTCTTTTTCTGCCTCTTCAGCCCATTTATGTTCTTTTTCCACTTTACTCCCCCCCTTTTTCAGTAATATGATATCCGTAAAAACCTTAGCAAAATCGACTTATAAATCAAATCACCTTTTATCCTATCCATGACCAATTTATCATAAAATGAAAGGCCTTACAATTATATATTTTGTTTAATCAGAAATTTCCGTATTACCTTGCTTCATCAACTTGACGATCAATTATTTATTGTTGTATATTGAAAGCATCATTTAAGTGAATAATATAATTATTCTCTTTAGATGATTAAAAACTTTTTATAGCACCGCTTGTGCTACATGAAACAGGAGGATTATGTACTATGCAAAACGGTAAAGTAAAATGGTTTAATAATGAAAAAGGCTTTGGCTTCATCGAAGTTGAAGGCGGAGATGACGTATTCGTACATTTCACAGCTATTCAAGGCGATGGCTTTAAAAGTCTAGAAGAAGGCCAGGAAGTTTCCTTTGAAATCGTTGAAGGCAACCGCGGTCCTCAAGCTGCGAATGTTGTGAAATTATAATCCATTAAATTTATACTTTCACATATCCAAAAGGAGGCTGACATACGATCAGCCTCCTTTTTCGTTTTTAAGGATCTTTTCTTAAGGATGTTTTCGCAGAAATTGTTGCTTCCCGTACATGCTCTTATCACGTATTCAGATTAGCTTCGGGGCATCTTTTCTTAAAATTCGCATTTGTATTCTTGCTCTATATTCACTAAAATGCATGAAAAAACAACAAAGTTTATGAAAAGAGCCTTCAGAAAACAACCTTTTTAAAGAACACTGAAAGATTAAATTAAATAAGCTTTACTCTGGATGAGATATATTTTCGACAAACTTTATTTTCCAGTGACCATTAAGTATTCAAGCGCCTTAATATTTTGCTTAATTTTATTCTCAATTCTTTTTACCTCAAGATGATTGAACACGTTTGAATTATCAGCTATGTATACAAGCTTATCAATATCATGATATATTTCTGTAAATGCATCCCGGATGCTCTCTTCTAAGTGTTTATTCTTCATCCTGCACGTTCCCCTTTCTCTTTATGTTTCCCAATATTAGGACATAAAGTTTCACCAATCTCCTCTTTTTTTACATTATTTAAATCTTTATACCCAAATACCACTAATACAAAAATAACATTTTTTTCCGTTTTTTTCATCTTATAATTTGCAAATGTATAATTTCTTTTTATTTTCCAATTCTAAGGAGGGAGGTGTGTTAGAAAATGAACGATCAGAATAAAGCAGAAATTCATACTGGTTACAACGATCTAAAGCAGTTAGAGGTATCCGTGGAAGCGGCCCAAAAAATGACAGGCTCAGCTACAATGAGTCTTGATCCGGAATTATTGAATCATGCTCAGGAAGCTATTAACGATGCTAAAAATCATTTTGAAGGAGCTGGAATCAGTGGTATAGATCAGGATTTTCTTGCTAAGCAGCAGCTATTGCTTGAACAATGCCAGCATCAGCTAAATGAGGCAAAAAAATAATCCGCTGAGTATTTCAGCGGATTTTTTTTGCCTTTTCTTGAAACCGTTATAAGGAAGTCAGTTAAAAGGAACTATTCCAGCGAAAAACAGGTTAGAAAAACGATGGTGCTCTTCTGCCTTATTTTTCTTATGATAACTTTTTTCCCATTTGTTTCAATTTTTGTCCTACGGTACATTGATTTATACAAAAGTTATGGGCATATGCTTTGCCATTTTCTTTTCGAAAATGCTGTTTTAATAAACAATCTACGCAATAAGTATCAAGTATTGTTCCAATTTCATCCAAAACTTGTTTTCTTTCCATTATGTCAACTCCATTATCCTTTCAATTTCAATTGGCTTTTAACCGGAATATGGTTCATAGCCTGGCTGGCAAGCTGGTCTGCCTCTTCATTATCTTTCCTTGATAAAGGAAAAAAGGAAGCCTGAATATGTAAATCAGCCAGTTTGTTCTCAATCCTGTCCAGCCACTTAACAAATGATTCCTCATAGCAAGGCCACTCCCCTGCAAGCTGTTTTAAAACAACTTGGGAATCACCTCTGAATTCAACCTGCTGCCCCTTCACTCCAAGTTTTTCAAGCTCCTGCAAGAGGAACCAGAAGGCTGCATATTCAGCCTCATTATTGGAAGTCATTTCATCAAGTTCCTGGTTTGCTCTGATACGGTATTTCTGATTATTTTGGGTATAATAAATTGCCGCACCTGCTCCGGCTCTTAACGTTTCAAGGTCAAAACTGCCGTCAAAAAAAGCCGTCACATCATGGGGCTCTTCAGCAATTTCCTCAGTTAATCGAATAAATTCTTTTTTTGTCCAGGACAGCTCCTGCTCATCTACGAACACAATGTCTTTTGTTCTGCCTGTCTTTTCGAGATCAGCAGCAAGCAATATGGCTTGGTCTGCGTGGAGATATTCGGATGTAAATACAGTCCTGATTCCTTTAGAACTCTGATATGACCAGACAAGCATAACTTTCATTGTTTTCACTCCCGGTAAGTAGTCACTCTATATCAAGTAATGATATGATCAGATAGGTGAGAATAAAACTTCCTCTTCCTCATCGGTTCAGGGAAGCTGCATTCCTAAATTTTATCATTTTTCTGCTTTTTTAGAAACAAATACGAGTCTTCCCTTAGTTTACTTCATACAACATAATTAGAATTCCTATTTTATTTTGCCATTTGCTTAGAATTTTATTTCTTTTATAGAGATGCTCTGTTAAACTTGGCTGTTGATTGCAGCAAGCAGGCACTCAAGCTTTACCGGGCTTACCTTAGAGCCTCCTCGCTTTGCTCCTGCGGGGTCTCCCTTGACACGCTTTTCTAAGCAGGAGTCTCAGCAACCGCTCCAATCAACAAGGTGTAAAAATCAACTTTAAGCTAAGCTTTAACTGAGCCTATAGAGAAAATAAGAAAGACTTTATGAGAATGGCTGTTTTCGCAAAGTGAAATCAACTATATTGATGAAAAACACCAAAATTAGGATAATGAAATACAGGCAGAAAGGTTTGAAGATTGATGATAGAAGTATATATTGATGGTGCCAGTGCAGGCGATCCGGGACCATCAGGTGCAGGAATTTTTATAAGAGGCCATGGTCAAGGTGAGCACTACTCCTTTCCCCTCGGTCACATGTCTAACCATGAAGCAGAATATTGTGCCCTTCTAAAGGCACTTGAAATTTGTTTGTCAAAAAAGTATAAGACCGTTTCTTTCCGAACAGATTCACAGCTGATTGAAAGAGCTGTTGAGAAAAGATTCGCCAAAAATGATACATACAGTCCTTTTCTGGAAAAAGCATTAGAACATATAGATCAGTTTGATTTGTTTTTTATAAAATGGATTCCAAGTAAGCAGAATAATGTTGCAGATGAACTTGCAAAAAAGGGAATTCAATTAAACAGGAAGTGAACTTTGATAAATGAAGAAACGAGCTTTAATGGCAGATGCAGGTTTGCTGCTTGTAGCATTTATATGGGGAACAACATTCGTTATTGTACAAAAGGCAATTGATTTTGTTCCTCCTAATTTTTTTAATGGCTGCAGATTTTTATTGGCTTCACTCATACTCCTTATCTGGTGGTATGCTCAAATTAGTAAGAAATCTGGAATAATTTCTCTTAAAATAATTGGTGCAGGAGCCTTGCTTGGATTGTTTCTTTTTCTTGGCTATTCATTACAAACAGTTGGATTGTTATATACCACTACATCCAAGGCAGGCTTCATAACTGGGCTCAGTGTGATGATCGTACCTTTGTTTTCAGTTATGTTATTAAAAATCAAGTTAAAATGGAAAGCTGCAGCTGGTGCCATTATGGGTACGATCGGTTTATATCTACTTACAAATGGCGGTGTTGGAAGTTTTAATCACGGAGACCTGCTCATCCTATTTTGTGCGATTGCATTTGCATTGCACATTATAATTACAGGTATGTTCACAGAGAAATTTGATGCACTTTCGCTGACCATTGTTCAGCTTTTAACGGTTTCCTTTTTAAGCTTTACAGCCTCCTTGTTTTTTGAGAAATCGCCTGTAATAAAACAGCCGATTTTTGCGTTTTTCTCTTTTGAAGTCATAAGTGCGCTTATCATCACTTCATTATTTGCAACAGCCTTTGCTTTTTGGGCGCAAACGGCTTTTCAGAAATATACGTCTGCAGCAAGAGTTGCTCTCATATTTGCAATGGAGCCGGTTTTTGCAGCTCTAGCCGCTATTATTCTCATAGGTGAGAGACTTACATCAGAAGGATTAATCGGCTGCCTTTTGATCTTTTTGGCGATGATCATAGCGGAGCTTCCTGACAAAGCCTTTCACTTGCTGCAAAAAAAAGAAAGCACTAAAATGGCTGACAAATAACGATGAGAGAGCTTGTGACTCAATTTCAGGCTCTCTTTTCGTTCTATGATTTTTTTAAGGCTCTTTTCTTAAACATTGTTGCTTTTTCATCTATATTGGATAATCGCGGACCAATATAAAGCTCCGAATTTTAAGAAAGATGCCACGAAGTAAGTCTCAATGCGTGTTCTAAGATAGTACGAAAAGCAAACTCTATTCAAAAACAGCCTTTTTTAAAAATGTACTGTTTTAAAAAACTTCAGAATAAAATGCGGTATTTGAAAACGGACTTTAAATTAGCTGAAGCGTTTTAGCTGTTTGCATGGCTTCTTTCCGGTTTTGCACATTTTCCTTTACCAGCCGTTCCAGCAAAGAAATATAAAAGGATCCGTCGAATGCTTTTTGCGCCTTTAAGGTTATTTCAATTGCTGAAATAGCAAGCTCATCATCTGCACCGGAAAATTGTTTCCCAAATTCGATAAAACCTTCAGCTTCTTCTCCAAGCCTGAACCCCTTTAAAGATAATTGCGATAAATAATCTGAAATGGTTTGATTCACGAATTCATCCCGTCCCTATACCCATATTAAACAATATCCAAACTTGATTTTAATTGTTCTTTCGACAAATTTCCAGAAAATTTTCGGTTTTGACCGATAAAAAAGAGAGGCTTAAATCGCCTCTCCTATAGATGCCTTTTTCAGCAATCCTTCCATTCCCCTAATTTCAATGCTTTTTATCCATGCCAGAGCTTTGATTGGATCAATTTCAAGAAACGCTTCTTCTAGTAGGCATTCGAGCGGCACTTCGCAATGAATTTCAGCCAATTCACGGGAAAGCTTCAGCATTTCCAGGTCAGTCTCAATTTTAATTCTTTGAGAAGGTTTCAGCTTGTCCAGATTTTCTAGAATTCCCGCTACTGAATGGAACTCGGTAATGAGTTTATAGGCTGTTTTTTCGCCAATACCTTTTACACCAGGGTAATTATCGCTTGAATCCCCCATTAGCCCTTTTACATCAATTAAAGCTAGCGGAGAAATTCCTTTTTCCTCGTGAAAAGATTCTTCTGTATAAATTTTATATTGACCGATTCCTTTTTGCAGAAGGGCTACATCCACATTTTTGTGCAGAAGCTGCAGGAGATCTCTGTCTCCTGAAAGAATGGTAATATCAATTTCTTCCTGGAATTTTTTGGATATCGTACCAATGCAGTCATCTGCTTCATACCCTTCAAGTCCAATATTCGGAATATTCAAGGAAGCCGCTGATTCCTTGGCAAGATCGAATTGAGGCATCAATTCAACAGGCGCTTCATTGCGATTTGCTTTATAATCACTGAATACTTCTGATCGAAATGTTTTGCTGCCCATATCCCAGCAGCAAATAACATGGCTTGGTTTAAAAAAATCGATGGCTGTCAATGTATGTTTAAGAAAGCCATTTATGGCATTAGTAGGCAATCCTTTACTATTCATCATAAAGTTCCCATGAACAGAGGTTGCAAAAAAGGCTCTGAATAAAAGCGCCATTCCATCTATTAAAAGAAGATGCTGATCCTTTTTCATCACTTTCTCTCCTTTTTAAACATATCTCCTATCATACCATATTTATTGAATCTTTGCTTCCATATAGCAAAAGCATCGCTCAGGGAACGAAAAAGCCCCTTTTGCCAAAAAGGCAAAAGAGGCTGGAGATTGTTCCGTTATTTATCGGCTTTTTCTTCTTTTTTGCTGCTCGCAAGCTTTGCGGCCTCTGCTTGTGAGTAGGATGCAAACTCTGTATTGTAGCCATTTTTCTGTTTTTGGTTATTATTTCTCTGAGCATTTGCATTTCCTGGCTTCGTTTTTCCCATTGCTGTTCCTCCTCTAAACGATATTGGGGTACCCCCATAGTTTAGCCTGTACAAGGAACAAACATGATTGGCTATTATTTGAAGGCTCTTCTGTTTGCATATTCCTTAACCATTTCATCCGTTACATGCTTGCGTAAGGGCACAATCCCCTTTTTTGCCAGTTGATTGATTTCTTCTGTCACTTGGTTGATCCGGTTTACAGTAAAAGGCTTGCCTTCCTGACAAAGCCCCAGTGCTTCCTCAATGTATTGTTCTCTTTTTGCATCAAGAGCTGCAAACGTTTGGATGATGCGGTTCTGTTTTTTTGAATGCTCGCTAATTGCCTTATGTACTTCAGCCACTAATTTATTCCCCGTTTCTTCATCAGTTTTATGACATTCTCTTTAGGTGTAAAGCAGTCGAAAGAATACTCAGGCCGTGTTTCAAAACCAAGCCGGCTGCACATGTATTTCATACCTCCAGCCGGATTCTTATACGCCCGAAAATGGATGCAGGCGGCACAGCATTTAAAAGGTGATTCCTTGTTCATACTATAAGCTTCCTTGTTAAATGCTCTAATTTTCCTTCAGCCTCAATCATTTTGCTGAGCTCTGTGCCACTAGTGTAAATTGAATAAACAGCTTCAAAAAACTCATGAATTTCTTTTTCAATTGTCTGTGTTTGAAGAAGAAATTCAGCTTCAAACAGCTTAGCATAATACTCAGTAAAATGCTGCCCCTCTGAATCAAGACCAACCGCTAAATAGCCATCCAGCTTTTTCAAAAGCGCTTCGCTCATTATCGCTTTTTCATTTTTTTCAAAAAAGGATCTGGCATTTTTAAATAAATTCAATTCTTTTTGAAAAGCATCTGGCTGAACTCCTTCTAGAACTGGATGAATTGGCGGTGTTGCCATATCACTGAGATTTATTGACGAAAAAGCAAAAGAAGGATGAATTTCATACAGCGCTTCAATTAATGCGTTTCGTTCGTTTTCCATGACGGTGTTTGCCTTTTTTTCAATTCTTAAGCTTACTGCCTGAAGCTCTTGAATCAATCGGAATTCAAGTGATCGAATGAGTTCTTCTAAACAGGCAATCAGAATAGCACGGGAATTGCCTTTATTGTAAAAAGCCCCTGGATGGAAAGCTTCCTTGAAAAAATCAGAAAACTGAAATTCCACCCGCTGCTTCACGAAATAAAGCTGTTCCGTAATTTCCTGCTGAACGTTTTGGAAAGCTTGTTGAGGCACTCTGTTTTTAATCTCAATGATTGCTTTCTCTTCTGATATCTTTAATTTGGACAATTGCTCTGCTTTACTTTCTTCGTCTTGATTCATTTCATTTATAAAATTTGTCAGCTGTTTTTGAATGCTTTTCATTTCTTCAATTGAAGACCGAATGGTTGTCTGAAGCAGATCATGATCTATAAAGCGGTCTAAATCCTGTTTCAGTTTTCCAAAATCCATCGGAACAGGAGGAGCTGTACCTGTCATTTCACTTAATGAAGACACACCATACAGTCTTGGAAAACGGATTTGATGCTCAAGCAGCTGGCCTTCAATATATTTTTTAACAAGGGTTAATTCTTCTTCATTTTTAGCAAGATCAGCAGCATTTACAATGAAAAACATTTTGTCGAGAGAGAAAGCATCTTTAACCCTTCCGAGCTGCTTTAAAAACTCACGGTCCCCTTTTGAAAACGGATGATTATAATACGTAACAAAAAGAATAGCATCTGCCTCTTTTATAAATTTAAAGGCGACTTCTGTGTGTCTTTTATGAAGGGAATCTGCCCCAGGCGTATCAACAAGAGTGATGCCTTTTCTAGTGAGCGGGCAGTCATAATAAATCAGCACTTCTTCAACAAGACAAGCCTCTTCTTCAACAGCAACATAGGTTTTAAAATGTTCTGTATCCGATATTATAGTTTTTCCAATTGATTCAAGTTTAATTGGATTTCTCAGTACTCTTGTGTAAAGTGCAAGCTGGACTCTGATATGCTCTTCAAGCTGAGATTTGGCAAGCAGTGCTTCTGCTTTTATAAGGGCTTCTTCTAATGTGCTTCCTGAAGTATTCAAAGGAGCCATAATGCTATTTAAATCAGCCAGTAAACCTGTCTTGTTCTTCATAATAACTTCCACAAATCCGTGACTCTTTTCTTCTGTTACAGGCTTAATTTTATTAATGGCAGCTGTTGTTGGAGTCGGAGAAGAAGGAAGAAGTCTTTCCCCAAGCAGGGCATTGGCAAATGATGATTTTCCTGCACTGAATGCTCCAAATAATGCAATCGTGAATTCCCTGTTTTTTAGTCTGTTCGCTTTCTCATTAGCAGAATCAATAAAATGCCTGAACCCTTTTATTTCAGAAAGGGCCTCAGCTGTTTCAAAAAGAATCGCTGACACAGCCTCAGGACCTATTTCCTTTAGTTCAGCATCCTTTGCCGGGATGACTTCAGTAACGATTTCTTTTTCTCCCTTGACTGACTCTTTATTATCCAGTATTGAAGGATCATCTATTTTCTTTTTTTCAAGCAGACCTGACTTTAGAAGCCACTCATCAAACCCAGCTTCTGATTTTATTTCTTTATTGAGCAGTTCTTTTAAATCATCACTTTGATGCTTTACCCAGGAAATGGATGTCATTTTTCGTTCTGTTTGTTCGATTGTGCTATTTAATTCAGAAACCGATTGCTTCAATCCTTTCATTTTGGCTTCTCTTTTTTTTCTTTCATCTTCAGCAAGATCTTCTGCCATATTCAAAGCTTTATTTTGGGCATTTCGTTTAATCAGCTCTCCAAGCTCCCTTGAATAATTCATCACATATTCAGCATTGTAGGGTGCTCCTGATTTTATCGTTTCCGAGATGGCCTGCTCTGCGCTTGGACTGCTATACCCTTGTATTTCCTCAATCTTTCCTGGATGAACACTATGAAGAAGTTCTGCTGTCTTTTTAAACAAATCAATGAAATGCCAGTCTATTTGAGAGGTTATTCTTTCTGTCAATGATACAAGAAAGTCCGAATGTCTTTTTTGCCGTTCAGATGCTGTTTTTGCCTTAGAAAAAAGGAGTCCTGTTTTAAATCCATGCTGTACAGATTCCAGATAAGCTGAAGCTTTCTCCCTTATTTCAAAAGGCATAATATTGGCATTTTTCACAACGTCTCTAATTGAATCTCTTGCTGACTGGATCACGGCCTCCAGTTCATTTGACGTGTGATCATATTCTTTCATAAGGCTATTTCTTTTTTCAGCAAGGTTTTGAAGTACTGCTTTCATTTCTTCTTCTTCAGTTAACCAAACATCCTTTTCCTGCTCCAGACGGGAAATATGTTCTTCAATTAATGGAGCAAGCTGTTTTTTGAGTTTTTCCTGAGCTGGTACTCCATCATCTTCCATAGCTTTTTGAACCAAATATTTGACCTTAGGCAGTTGATTATAAATCATGGTTTCATTTAAAAGAGAAGTATAGTAGATCCTGTTTTCAGGAAGGCTTATTTCTGAAAAGGAAGCATTGATCCTTTTTTTAAATTCATCAAATGGAAGTTCTTCCTCTTTATGTTTATCAATCTGATTAACTAAAAGGTACACATCCATTTGCCTGTCAATTAATTTTTTAATAAAGGAAAGCGTAATTTCAGACTGTACATGATTGTAGTCCGTTACGTAAAAAATTAAATCAGCCGTATGTAAAGCCGATTCTGTTGATTCGAAATGAGCTTCATCAGTTGAATCAATACCTGGTGTGTCCATAACAATCACATGTTCAGGAAGCTGATACTGATCATCCCAAATATACACTTTTTCGATTGCTTCCCCCTGCCGGCAATAGTGCTGAACTTTATCCGATGAGTAATCGGTATCTTTGATTTCAAATATACTGCCATCCCGTAATGTGAGTTCTACTCGTTTCTTCCCTTTTTGCAAAAGGACGAGATTCGCACTTGTTGGAATAGGACTTGTCGGGAGTATGTTTTCACCCATTAGGACGTTAATCATGGAAGATTTCCCTGCCGAAAAGTGCCCTGTAAAGGCAATCTGCTTTTCTTCCTTGTATGTCTTTCTGATTAAGTCCCCTACTTTTACTGCAGTTTCATGATCATATTGATCGATGGCTTCATAAACAGCCATAAGTTTAGCTGAAATGGATTCCTTATTATTTATTGCTTGCATGCTGTATCCCCTTTGTTCTCTGCCTTACCTGTTATTTTACTCAAAATCTCCGCATTTTCCTATACTAAGAATATTTTCAAGAATAATTTTGTCCGTATCCATAAAAAACAAAAAACCGCCTCAAAAAATTGGGCGATTGATCTGTCAGCGTTTTAATTTGATGTTAAGCCGTTTTATTGGAATCCACTCTCTTTAGAATATAACCTGCAAGGATCCCATAAGTAATAACCGTTCCTGAAATCAGTAAAATACTCATCTGAAAACACCTTTCTGTGTGAGAGTGATTATCATTCCTAATATCCTCATCTTATCATCAATGATAATCATTTTCAATGATCATTCTGTCTTTTAGGCAGAAAACGTTCTGTAATAGCGTATTTTTCTTTATCCATGCTATTTTCTAATAAAGCTGCTTCTTCTTCAGGAATTCGGATGCCCATTAAGCAGGCATTTAGAATGGAGAATAAAATGGCAGTGAAGTAAGCCTGAAATAAAAGGGGCAATAACACGAATTCCATAGCAACAACAAGGTAATTCGGATGCCTGATGTATTTGTAAGGCCCCTTTGTAACAACTTTAAGATTTGGCAGCATTAAAATTTTTGTGTTCCAGCAGGTACCAAGTGAAGCAAGTGCCCAGTACCTCAACAGCTGAGCCATTAATATAAAGGGCAGGATCAAATACCAAACAGGTGAGAGATCCCTTTCTAAAAACAGGACTTCAGCTAAAAAAGAAAAGAAAAACAGGACATGCATACCAACAATGAATGGATAATGAACCTTTCCATACTCCTTTGCTCCCTGTTTCTTCATAATCTTTTCGTTATTTTTTGCTACTGCTGCTTCTGAGACTCTTTGCACGATCAATAGGGTGATGAAGATCCAAAATATCATGCAGGCTCCTCCCATTCTACAAGAAGCATTTCAGAACAGAATCCAGGTCCAAGAGCCCCAATCAGCCCTTTTTCTCCGCACTTCTGAGATTGCTTGTGCAGAAATTCCCTAATCACATAAAGGACAGTTACGGATGACATATTACCGTGATTGATCAGCACTTCCTTAGACGGCAACAGTGCTTTGGCTCCTAGTCCAAGGCTTTCTTCATAAGCATCAAGGATTTTTTTGCCGCCTGGGTGAGCCATAAAATGCGTAATCTCATTTAAAGATACATTATGCTCATTTAAAAATAACATTACATTTGGCTTCAGCCAGTCACTAATGATGCCAGGAATATCACGCGAAAAGATCACGTACAGCCCATTATCACGAATATCCCAGCCCATTACATCTTCCGATTGCTTCATAAATGAAGAGCGTGATGCTTCAATTTTAGGCAATGCTTTTAAACGCGTGGGAATAGATACTAAAGCCTCTTCTCCAGCAATGAGAGCACATGCTATTCCATCAGCAAATAACGAAGTGCCGATTAAATTGCTTTTTGAAACATCATCTTTTTGAAATGTGAGGCTGCAGAGTTCTACAGCAAGTACCAGCACTTTTGCCGTTTTGTATGCGCTGCAGTATTCAAATGCTCTGGAAAGACCTGCTGCGCCGCCTGCGCATCCAAGTCCCCAAATCGGTATTCGCTTTGTACTCTCTTTAAATGGAAGAATATTCATAATGCGCGCATCAATACTTGGAGTTGCTATTCCTGTACTCGAAATAAAAAAAATGGCATCAATAACTTCCACAGGCACTGCCTCGCTCAGAAACTCTTCATCAGAGAGACAATTTACCACGGCTTCGGCACCTTGTCTCACAGCATGGTAAATAAATTGTTCGTTTTTTTCTTGAAAAGTATGTGTTTCTTTATACCAGTCAAGTGACTCTGCAAATTGCCGTTTTTTTATTCCGCCATTTTTAAAAGATTTTAAAAGTCTGTTAATATCTTTAAATGAATCCTGAAACATTTCCTTCGCAAACTCCACCGTTTTTTCCTGATCCATTTCATTTTTAGGCAAGGATGTTCCTACTGACACAATATAAGCCATTTTCCTCACACCTTTTCCTAAGGACAATTTAAGGATACTATTTCCATTGAAAGAAGATTTATTCAATCTTAATGATTCGCTTTATAAGATTGCTCGCCCCTAATAATAGTGTCCCATTTGAATTAACTCAGTTAAAAAAATAACCCATATGAATTTCGTCCTCATATTGGCCGTTCAAAAGCGCTTGCTCTTTTTGAATGCCTTCTACTGTAAAACCTTTTTTTTCATAAAGCTTTATGGCAATTTCATTTGATGAAAAGACAGTCAGGCACAGTTTATGAAGCTTATGAAGCCTGCACCAGTCAAGTGTGTAAGATAAAATTTCTTTTCCTAACCCTTGTCCTTGTGCAGTACTTGACAGCCACGTTCTAAAAAGGCCTGTATGCTTCTTCATTTCCAGTTCTCCCCTCAGCACTCTTGCGATCCCAACAGCCTTTCCTTCTAATTCAACTGCCATATACATATTATCCTTTTCTTTCATTTCTCTGATGAAATGAATTTCCTCATCTAAAGTCTTCGGACGTTCCTTTTGTATGTACACACCAGATTCAATAACGCTTTTTACTGCAGCAAGTATGTCTTTAGCGTCTGATTCTTTAACAGGACGAAGAGTCGCAGAACGTCCATCTTTGGTCTTACAAATTTTTGTTGGCTGTTCCATAAGATATATAATCATCTCCTTATGGTTAGTATGTCAATTTAAAGGCAGAACATGACGAAGACAAGGAGCTTCATGCAGTGAAAATTTTACAAAAACTCATTAAAAAATAGAGAGCATATGTGTTATGATACAAATGAAAAATAGTCTGGAGGAACCATTTTATGAAGTCTGCTTATACCCTTGAAATTTTAATAAACAGTACTTTAGAATCAATAAAACACATTATTCCCTATTCATTCTCAGCAAAGCCCCTTCTTTCCAGTCCATCTTTGATCGCTCAACAAGTCCATATAGATATTTTAGGCGATTTTAAAGGGACACTGATTATTAATGAAAATGGAGAGGTATTCAGCAAGCTCGGTGAAAGCATGTTCGGTATGCTTCTTGAAGGTGAAATGCTGCAGTCTTTCATGGGGGAGTTTGGAAACATGGTAGCTGGACAGCTTGCCACAATCGTTTCGCAAAAAGGGTTAAACATGGATATCACGCCTCCATTGGTAGCTCAAATGGATGGATACCCCAATAAAACGCATTATTGCACAGTACCTGTCGAACTGGAAAACGGTGGAGAACTTCATTTTTCTTTTTTTCTTAATGAATTGGCTGAAGCCAACTGATTTGATCAGGTATCCATTTTACATCTATTAAAATCCATAAAAAAAAGCCTCAAAATGAGGCTCTAGGATAATCAGGAAATCTGTTCTTTATATGATGCTTGCTGCATCTTCAGCATTTTATTATTTGAACATAAAGACAGTGATTCAGCACTGTCTTCCTAGTTTTATAGATTGTATAATTTTCGATATTTTCCGTCAAGTTCATTAATCAAGTACCCTGCATTCAGTTCTTCTCCTGTCACATCCTGAAGAATTTCAAGTGGTTTTTTCATTTTTCCATATTGATGGATATTTTTAGTCAGCCAGCTGATGATCACATCAAATTTTCCTTCTTCGATCATTTGATCAAAGTCAGGAATCTCTTTCAGCATGGCTTGTTTAAATTGGGCAGCATACATGTAGCCAAGTGCGTATGAAGGGAAATAGCCAAAACTTCCCCCAGCCCAGTGAACATCCTGAAGAATGCCTTTTGCATCATCCGGAGGCGTAATCCCCAAATACTCTTCATATTTCTTATTCCATAGATTAGGCAATTCTTCTACTGTTACCTCATCATTGAACAGTGCTTTTTCAATCTCATATCGGATCATTATGTGAAGCGGATAGGTTAATTCATCAGCTTCAATGCGAATCAGGGATGGCTTTGACTCATTGATGGCAAAATAAAATTCCTCTAGAGAAACATGATCGAATTGGCCATCTGAATAAGATTTAAATGGTTCATAGTAACGTTTCCAGAAGCTTGAGCTGCGTGCAACAAAGTTTTCGAAAAACAGGGATTGTGATTCATGAATACCATACGAAGTTCCGTCACACAAAAGAGTCCCTTCTAATTCACTGGATATGTTTTGCTCATACAATGCATGCCCGCATTCATGAATGGTGCCGAAGATGGCCATGCGAAAATCCTTCTCATCATATCTGGTTGTAATCCGGACATCATTCCGATTAATGGCGATCGCAAAAGGATGAACGGTTTCGTTGAGACGTCCTGCAGCAAAGTCATATCCGATTTCTTTTAGAAAGAACGTGTTCAGCTCCTGCTGATTTTTGACAGGAAACGTTTCATATAAAAAATCGGTTTTAGGCATTTTGCCTGAGTCTGTGATTTCCTTCACGAGAGGAACAATATATTCTTTCAGCTGTCCGAACACTCTGTCCAGGATGTCTACCGTCATGCCTGGTTCATAATCGTTAAGCAGGGTATTATATTTATTGTCTTCATAGCCCCAGTACTCTACGAATTCCTTTGTAAAAGCAACAAGCTGCTTTAAATAGGGGCTAAATAGGCTGAAATCCGACTTTTCTCTCGCTTCTTCCCATACAGTTTCCGCTTTCGTTTGTAACATAACAAATTCTTTGTACTCATTTTCAGGAATCTTTTTGTATTTATCGTATTCTCTTCTTGCTTCCTGAACAGCTTTTATCGTTTTCTCACTTTTACCCTCTTCCTTCTCCAGTTCAATCAGCAATTCATTCATTAAAGAAGACGTTTTCATTTTAAATACTTCAGTTGAGAGGGTTCCGATCGCTTTCGAACGCTGATCAACTCCTTTTTTCGGAGCTCCGGTCCTCAAGTCCCAGTACATAACGTTTATCGCTTCATTATAACTGCTAATTTCCTGCAAAAGAACATAAAATTGTTCTTCAGCTGACGTTTTAATCATCTTTCATTCCCCCGTTTTAAATATTATGTAAAAATTTTCTTAATCTTTAGATTAAGTGATAGTGATTCAACCTGTCAACAACAATTAAAAACCTGCCCCTTTTTAAAAAGGACAGGTTTTTATCGCGTAACATGATTAAGAGTAAGATGGCTGTACCGGAAGAACTTTATAAATATGGTCCATTACTTCCCCTTTTTCATCAGGCTGAACAAAGAGATTAATCTCTCCCTTGTCTTCATTGTTCCGGATCAGCCTGCCTATTCCCTGGCGCAGTCTTAAAATCATATAAGGCAGCTCAACCTCATAAAAGAAATCAGCTGCGCTTGCCCGTTTTGCTTCAAAAACAGGATCGTTTGGAGGAAATGGCAAACTCCAAATAATCACATTAGATAAGGAAGCTCCTGGAATATCCAGCCCTTCCCACAGATGGACAGCACATAAGATAGAGGCTTCTTCATTTTGAAAATGAGAGACCATTTCACTAATTTCCTGATCTCCTTCAAAATAAACTGGATAGTCAATTGGTTCTTGGCTCAATTTGTCTTTAAATGCATTCAGTTCTTCAAATCCAGGAAATAATAGGAGCGTTTTCCCTTCATGTCTTTGAATAGAACGGATCGCACTCTCCCATTTTTCCTGAAAGCCTTGATGTTCGCCGACTATAATTTTCATTTGTTCATCATATTCAAATGGCGATGCAACGGACAGAGAGTCATAATTTGAGATTCCAAGCGTTTTTGCCAAATAATCAAATGAACCGGAGCTAGAAAGCGTTGCAGATGAAAAAATAATAGGAATTTTCTTGGAAAATACTTTTTCTCTTAATACCTCTTCCACTTTTCTTGGCATGATGACAAGAGAGTAATCTTCATCTTGAATTTCCATCCATGAGACCGCATTGTTTTCCGCATAAAATAAACCTAAGGAATATTCCATTTGATCAAGGTATTCCTCAACGATCGCTGTTTCATACGAATCGATCGTGTGCAGTTCACTTTCGAATACAAGCGCCTCAGAAATAGCGGCAAGTCTTTTCTTCAGCTCTGCTGCAGCCTGGACGATTTTTTTGCTGGAACTGATTTTTTTTCTGTGAGAGCCTTCAATCTCAACTAAAGAGTCTTCCAGCAGCTCGAAGAAAAACTGATTCGTATCAATTGTGTCTTCTACTAAAACGGCAAATTCTTCACGAATTTCGTTTTGTAATAGTTTTTCAAGCATGATTTCAAGTGTGCCTCTTTTTACCCTGTACGTTAAAGCTTTTTGAGCAGCAAACTCAAGAAGATGACCTTCGTCAAATACAATACAGCTATGCTCAGGCAATAGAGGAAGCTGTCCTTCTCTTTTTCTGGATTCAGAAGTCCACACATGCTCCATATAAAAGTCGTGGGAACAAATGATCAAATCAGCTGCTTTCCGATAATGGTCACGGGAAAGTGTTAGTCCGCAGCGGTTTCTAAGCTCACAGGACAGACAATCCTGAAAGGGGTCCCAAGCTACCTGCTTCCACTCCTGGTCGGTTAAAGACGGGTATTGCTTACGATCACCATAAGGGATGAATTTTTGCATGCCTGTATGATCATGAATAAAATCAGGCAGTTCATCATGCAGGTCATGAAATACATCCACATCTGTTTTCTCTACCAGAGTATTTAATTTTTTCAAACATAAATACTGTTCCTGCGATTTGCTTAATCTTACATCGACATTTATATCAAGGTGTTTTGCAATTTTTGCAATATCCCCTTCTTTTTTAACAAGCTGTTCTATCAGTGTTTCATCAGCACAGGCAATAATAGCCGGTTTTCCGACATATCTGGCATAACTGATTGCGTAGAGCAAATAAACGAGTGTTTTACCTGTTCCAACTCCAGCTTCTGCGAACATTGTGCTTTTATCTTTAAATGCTCTTTCAAGCTGAAAGGCCATAAAGATTTGTTCATCTCTTAAATCGAATCCCTTTTCTGGAAGAAGATCATAAAAAACATCTCCGATCCAGTTATTCAGTCCTTCATAAAAGGTTTCATCTTTTGATACGGCAAAAGGTAAGCGAGATGCCATTTTTACTGATTCCCCCATATAAGTGCATTTCAGATTTTATATCATACCATTCACAAGGCTAATTTTCAATTGTAAGTATTTATTAGGGTGTATTGAAGTGATGCCCTTACAGAGGCCCTTACAGAGAAAAAAGCCCTTGATAAGGGCTCTTTTTCACCGGTCATATAAGGTTTGAATCAGCATTTTGTGATCAACCGAAGAAGCATGTGCCAGAGCTTTAAGAAAATTATCATGGGCATCTCCCAGGGAATGGATCCCGCGGCAAGCTTCTTCTTCCCTTGATAGCGACTCGTAAGAACTCACAAGTGCCTTTGAAATAAGATGAAAGTCATGATCTTTCAGCATAAACAACCACCTTCTTTACGGACTATAAGTAAGAATGATTTAGTTTATGCCAATAGCCGGCTAATTATTCAGCTGTTTTTAGGGGGTCTCTTTCCCCAGTACTGATAATAATCTGTTTTAAGGAAACCATTAAATAATTTTCGTTTTTTTGTTGCCTGTTTTCCATACAATTTTTCAAAATCAGGGTGAGAGGTTAAAATGTACACAGACCATGTATCTAATCCGGCAAACGCCTGTCCCATTTCCCGGTACATCTGTTCAACCTCTTTTTTCTCTCCCAGTCTTTCTCCGTAAGGCGGGTTACCAACGATCACACCATATTGAGATTTTGCCGTAAAATCTCTAACCTGCATTTGTTTGTAGCTGATAATATCGCCAAGGCCTGCTTCTTCAGCATTATTACTCGCGATTTCTACCATTCTGTGATCAATATCAAATCCTTTTATATCAAGCGGCTGATCGTACTTTGCGAGGTCTTCTGCTTCCATTCTTGCTTCATTCCAAAGTGATTTCCCGATCCATTCCCAATCTTCAGAAACAAACTGGCGGTTAAAACCAGGAGCAATATTCTGACCTAGCAGAGCCGCTTCCATTGGAATGGTACCTGATCCACAAAAAGGATCTACAAAAGGTTTATCAGGGGTCCAGTTGGTCAATTTCACAAGTGCAGCGGCAAGGGTTTCTTTCAGGGGAGCCTCACCCTGGGCAACACGGAATCCCCGTTTATGCAGGCCGGCACCGCTCGCATCAATGGTTAATGTACACACATCTTTTAGCAATGCGACTTCAATTTTATAAACCGGACCTTCTTCTGTGTACCAATCCGTCTGTTTTTTATAATGCTTTTTTAACTTTTCCACCACTGCTTTTTTTACGATACTTTGACAGTCTGGAACTGAAAATAATTTGGACTTAACCGATTTTCCTGTTACAGGAAATTCCGCAAGCTCAGGAATATAATCTCCCCAGTTCAATGCTTTTGTTTTTTCAAATAATTCATCAAAGGTTTCCGCTTTAAATTCTCCAACTTTAATCTTAATCCTGTCAGCCGTTCTCAGCCATAGATTGGATCTGCAGATTGCTTTTAGATCTCCTGAATAGGTTACCTTCCCATTATCGACTTCTGCTTCATATCCAAGATCCCGGACTTCCTTGGCTACAAGCGCTTCGAGCCCCATGGCAGACGTTGCGATCAGCGTGATTTGTTGCTCCATCTTATGTAAAACCTTCTTTCTTCCTTCTTATATGTCAAATTAAATTTAGTAGTTGTAACAATAAAGACAGCCATTAAGTATTCTAAACAAAAAGCTCCCCTTATACAAGGAGAGCTTAGCTGAATGACAAGTAAAATACTGATATTAATAACGTTCTGTAAGCCATGTTTTGTTCCTTTGTACTGCAATCGGCCTGCGCCTCGTACTCAGGTGGTAATTATCTATCTACAAAGACAAAGGTCTTTGTCCTTCTTCTTGTTCATTTCCTCAAAGAAGGTGCCCCTACCAATATTTGGGTTTCTCGCTCGAGGGGTTTACCGCGTTCCACTCCTGCCATTTCTGGAAGGACTACGTCACTGTGGCACTTTCAGAGTAATAAAGCCATATCCGAAGACTTAGGCTCTTTCCCCGCCGTCAGCCTTATAAAGACTGCCCTGGCTTATTGATTGGCCAGGCACGAACACTACGGACATCTCAGTCCGTGCGAGCATGGACTTTCCTCTACAGCTCTAAAAGCTGCAGCAATTACCCGAACGTTATTAATTTAAACAGCATGACTGATTATACCTGATTATAGTTTAGATGTCAAGAATAGCACGCATGTTTATGTAATCAGTCGTACAGCTTGCTTCCGAATACGTGTTTTTCTAAATTCGATAGGCGTTTTAGAATATCGAAGTTCGTTGTATTCGTTTGAGCAGGCTGCTTTTTGTAAGCCTCTTCAAGCTGTTTTTTTAATCGCAGGTTTTCCTGCTGTATTTCTTCAATCTCCTGGTGGAACGTTTCATAATCTTTAATAATTAAATCAAGATATTTGTCCACATCTTCTTGTTTGTACCCTCTTACAGAAGTTTTAAATTCCTTTTCAAGAATTTCCTTAGCCGATAATTTAATTTTGTCTGAAAGCATATCTTTCACCTCAATCACGAAATGATCATTCTTTATTTTTTCAAAAATTCTTCAAAAAGTCAATTTTAGTTCCAGGAAAACCGGATATTTTTTAATTATATCCCTTCACCGAACTCTCCCTCTTCCTCTTGAAGTTCTTCCACGATAACTTGAAGATCCGAAAAGCTAATTTGCATAATGTGATATCCAGCTTCTTCTTTCCTGCTTTTTGCAGTTTCAAGCAAAAATTTTGGAGAACCTGGGTTTTCCTCATCATATACTAACAGAAGTCCATCTGTCTTTTGAACAAGAAATTGATTTTTCATTCGGAATTGCCATGGTTTTTCATATTCTCTTTTTGATATAGCATCTACAAAATCAGCTTGAGCCAGAATACCTTCATAGATTTCTTTATTTGCTTCATTCCAATTGCTTTCCTGATTTAAAAATGGCGTCAATACAGCAAGCTTCAATTCAGGATACTCCTCCTGAAGGCTGAAAACTTCTTCGGCTGCCCATAGCTCTACTCCTAACTGTCCGCTGATCACAACCCATTCGAGTCCTTCTTCAAGCATCTGCTGAAGTCTTTTTCTTAAAGCCTTTTTTATGTAATGAACGGCAGGATGATTTGTTTTGAATATTCCCAGTTCACTTGATTTATAACCCGATACCAGCAATGTTTTCATTCCAAATCTCCTTTAATGCTAACAGGAGCTGAAAAAATTCAGCTCCATGCCTTTTTCTTAGCCGTAAAACGGACCAGGTCCTGGACAGTTAAAGTGCTGGTGGGAAACTTGATTGCAGCAGGATTGTGATTGCGGATGATAGTGCAGATGCTTAACCATTTCATGATTAATATTTGATACATGCTGTGGATGGATGTGAGGGACAACTGTTGTAGAAAAAGTGTTATTAACAGCATTTTGTGTCGGGTGAACGACTGAAGGCATCATCTGCTGAGGTCCCATTGGTCCCATCATTGCTGGGCTCACCATTTGTGGATCCATCATTTGAGGTCCCATTTGGCCCATAGGTCCCATTTGGCCCATTTGGCCCATTTGGCCCATTTGAGATCCTGGTCCCATCATTGCCGGGCTCACCTGCGGAGCCATTTGGTTTGATTTGTTTCGCATTCTTCAGAACTCCTTTCCTTTTTCAGCTGACTTACAATTACAGCCTATGAAAGAAGCAGTGAAGTTGTACTAATGTAAAAACCTATTTTTAAAGAAAAGCGTAAAAGCTTTCTTTAAAATTTGTAAATACAAAAACAATAAGGACGACAACGACGAAAAACAAGTAAAAAATCCCTTTGTACATTAATCATTCTCCTAGCTGAAAAAGTCATTACAGTCCTTTATTTTACATGCTTCAGCAGGATTCTACAATGTATGTTTTCTTTTTTAAAAAATTTTCTTCAAAAAGTCAAAAAGTTGGCGAAAATGATCAGGTTCTGCGCTTCCCCGGGGAATAATCAGTCAAGGCGGGAATATTTCCTTTCCAGTCTCGTTCTTCTTTTCCTGAGCTCTATGAGCCATTTTTCTTTTTTTTCTTCCGTTAAAATCACTGATTCTTTCACCATCAAAATGGCACTCGCAGTATATTCGAGTGCATTTGAAATATTTCTCTTTGTATGTTCCTCAAATTTTGCCATTTCCACAGCTGCTTCGAGCCCCGCTTTTCCGTTGCCTTTTTTCACGATCTCTTTCCAAAGCTCCACAGCTTTTGAAATCTCTTTTTCCTTTTTCCATTTTTGGGCCATGGCTAACTTTGCATCAAATTGTTTGAAAGAAGATTTTTCCGAAACAGCCTGAAAGGTCTGAAATGCGGTCTCATCTTCCCCCGCAGCCTGAAACCATTTGGCCAGTTCAAATTGAATTTTTTCATCTTCTTCTGCTGCTGCATTTAAAAGCTTTAAGGAAAGTTCCTGATATAAAGTGATCAAAGTGAGAACATCCAGCTCATTATGCTTCATCACCCCAAAGATCAATTCAGGATCCTGTTTTTCAACAAAATGAAAGTAAATCATCGGGGCAAGATATCCAGGAATATCATCTGTTCTCTTGATATTAAGAATTTCTTCCTCAACTAAAGAAAGCTTAAGTGAAGGAAGATGACTTTTCCAGATTCTCTTGGCGGCATGAAGCAGATCAAAGTGGCCGAATTGCGGCAGTTCCGGTACAAGATCCCTGATTAGCGTATGTCTTGTTTTAACCTGCGGCCAATCGAAGGCCTTGCCGTTGTAAGTAACAAGAGTCTTAATATTTACCTCGCTTAAAAAGCTTTGATAAAGGGCAACTTCATTTCCCGGTTTTGGAAGAAGATGCTGCTTTACTGTTACTTTGTCTTCCATCACTCTTGCATGTCCGAGCAGAAAAATAGTGTTGCCTGCCCCTCCGCCAAGACCAGTTGTTTCGGTGTCGAAGAAAAAAAGATTCTTTGGAAGATGTCCTTTTGAAGACAGAGGGTGATCCAATGGGCTCTCATTCCACTTTTTTACCACAGAAGGAAAGTCACCAAATCTTGCAGTTCCATGTATAGTATCCAGCGGATAATGGACCTCCCTGACAAAGCAATATTCATCATCATATCTAAAAATGGACATTCCGAATTCTTCCCATTTATCTGAACCGGCAGGCTGCTCTACCTTTTTAGGAGGATCTGTCTGTGTTTCCTCTTTAACGATATGTGACTTCAGCCGGTTTAATTTATTTTTCAAGGACATTTAATCATCACTCAATTCATCCAGCAATTTCAATGTATCTTTTTTCCTGCTGTCAAGACCGCCCTCAGAGCCTACACATGATGGACAGCCTGAATGGCAGGGGCAGCCAAGAATAAGAGAAATACACTCCTTAACAATATCGCCTATCGTATCATAAACCTTCCGTGAAAGCCCGACGCCTCCGGGATACCGGTCATATAAAAAAATGGTCGGCAGATCGTTATGAGAGGCTTTTACTTGCGGAACAACATGAAGATCTGAAGGATCGCACATGACACTAAGAGGAGAAATATGCCTTAATACATTGGCTGTACCGACCAGGGCATCCTCAAGCCTTTCTTCGCTCCAATTATCTGTAAGAGCAGGACTTAAACTGATCCATGTGGCATTCGTATGCAATATTTCCTCGGGAAGATGAATCGGACCGAAGCCAATATTTTCATGCGTGTCAAATTTGATTTTCTTAAAAAAAGTTGCCATTGCCTGTACAGCAACATCCCCATAGCCCATAGAATAAGATGCGACCTCTTTTTTCAAGTCTTCCTCTAGCACTTTAAGATGAACAGCAAGATTTGCATCCGTAAAATAGTCTACTTCCACTTCTCTTACAAAGGCCTTCTTTTCCTCCCAATCCAGCTCCTCTACTTGAAACTGAACTCCTTGATGCAAATAGATAGCTTCATCATGAAGCAGGGTCATGGCGCTGAAACGGTCCATTTCTCCGATTACTTTATAATTACCGGAATAGGTCATGTCAATGATAATGACATTTTCCTGGGAAGCTGAACGTAAACTAACCTCATGAGCCGGGAATGAATCATTCATCCAGTGATAAGCTCCTCGATTCTGGTAAAGGACATGCTCTTCTGCTAAAAATTCTAAAATATCCTCAAGCTCTACCCCGTCAAATGTTTCTCCCTCTTTGAACGGAAGCTCGAATGCTGCACATTTCAAATGATCTACAAGCACAATAAGGTTGTCAGGATTAATGACAGCCGTTTCCGGATTTTGTTCAAAAAAATAATCCGGATGCTGGATAATATACTGGTCAAGCGGAGTTGAACTGGCAACCATGATGATGAGCGCTTCACCATGCCTTCTCCCTGCTCTTCCTGCCTGCTGCCATGCACTTGCGATCGTTCCTGGATACCCTGTCATTATACAAACCTGCAGCTGGCCAATGTCAACCCCAAGTTCAAGTGCATTCGTACTGACTACACCGAGTATATCACCGCTTCTCAGCCCTTTTTCAATCTCCCTGCGCTGTTTAGGAAGATATCCTCCCCTGTACCCCCTGATTGATTTGGGTCCAAGCTTTCTTTTAATCAGCTCCTGCAAATAGGTTAAGATAATTTCAACTCTCACTCTGCTGCGAGCAAAAACAATAGTCTGGATCTTGTTTTTCAAAAATTCACCAGCCAGATTTCTTACTTCTAATGTGGCGCTTCTTCTAATATTTAAGGGTTTGTTGACAACTGGTGGGTTGTAAAAAACAAAATGCTTCTTCCCTGACGGGGCCCCATTGTCATCTATCAGCTTCATAGAGGTACCCGTTAATTTTTCTCCAAGTTCCAAAGGGTTAGCTATTGTTGCGGAAGTACAGATAAATTGAGGGCTAGTCCCGTAAAAAGCACATATTCTTTTCAGTCTTCTTAGCACGTTTGCAACATGGCTTCCAAAGATGCCCCTATAAGTATGCAGTTCATCGATAATTATATATTTTAGATTTTCAAAAAGGGAAACCCACTTCGTATGGTGCGGAAGGATTGCCGAATGCAGCATATCAGGATTTGTCAGCACAATATGTCCTGCTTTCCGAATAACCTGCCTTACATTCGGAGCCGTATCTCCGTCATATGTGTATGAGTTAATGGATGCTCCTATTTCCTCTATTAGTTCAGTTAGCTCGCTTTTTTGATCCTGGGCAAGCGCTTTGGTAGGGAAAATATAGAGTGCTCTGCTTTTATCACTTTCCAGAATGCTTTGCAGAACCGGCAAATTATAGCAAAGTGTTTTTCCTGATGCTGTCGGAGTTACCGCAACAAAGCTTTCTTTGTTCACAGCCGACGCCAGGGCACTATTTTGATGAATATATAGCTCGTTAACCCCTCTATTGGACAGCGCTGTTCTTAATCGTTCATCTATCCAATCGGGAAAAGGAACTGTTTTAGCCTCTTTAGGCTCGATCGTTTTCCAGTGAACAATCTGGTCTCTGTAGGCGCTATCCTGCCTAATATGTTCAATTAATTCAGTCATAGATCTTTTTTTCAAGTCGTTTCACCTCTTATTGCTCTATTGTACCGAATAAATGTTCGTTTTGGAAGATAAAAGGTTTGAAATAGATTAAAAAAAAGCGGCTGAAGGCCCGCTTTTTAATAATCATTTCTTATTTCGCTATAACGTGAAAGATCGGGGAATATCCGTGTTTTACCTCACCTGCAGGTTCCTTCGAAACACTTTCAAGAATGTCTCCATTTGTGATCACAATCGGAGAAATGATGCTTGCCGCTTTTTTCTTAATCAATGCAAGATCACAAGTTAACAGCCTGTCTCCTGGCTTTACTTTATCTCCTTCTTTCACATGAGCTTCAAAACCTTCTCCGTTCATACCAACAGTCTCAAGTCCGATATGAATCAAAATTTCCATGCCTGTTTTTGAACGAATGCCAATAGCATGCTTCGTATGGAACAGCTGGATAATTTCGCCTTCCACAGGGGAAACGACAAGACCATCGGAAGGTTCGAGCGCCATTCCATCTCCCATCATTTTTTGGGAAAAAACCGGATCAGGCACTTCTTCGAGGCTAACCAATTTTCCTGTCAATGGGGAAAAAACCGTTTCCTCCATAACTTTTTCCTCTTTTTTGCCAAAAAGTTTTTTAAACATGAAATAACCCCTTTCGAGTCATCCTATATTCCTGTTACCCCTGAACTCTCAGTTCAAACGCATTCAGAAGCCGCAGCAAATAAATAATTAAAAATATGTATTCTTATATAAGATTATCATCTATTCTTCTTTTGGTATATATTCCATTTTCATAAGCATAAATAGGCGAATTGCATATTATGTAACGATGATTAGTAAAGGGGTGTGTTTACATGACAAACAATAAAAAGCCAAATTACAGTCTCTCCGATTTTATTAAAGATGAGACACCATTTCTGAACTTTGCTGACCAATTTTTCCGTTCAGAACCGCTAAAGCATTTTTTGAATGAGTTTAACTCCTTGATTCAGCAAAGCTGTACCTTTCCTCTATTGGATATAGAAACCGCAGTAAACGATCATCATGTTGTTGTTGAAGCAAAGATGGCTGGGCTGAAACAAGAATGTTTTGAAGCTGAAGTATTTGACCGCTGTCTTACTTTAACAGTAACTCATAAAGAAGAAAGCAAAACCATAATCGAGGATTCTTCTTACTATCAGCAAACGGCAAGCTTAAGCAATTTTTCCAGATCTATCCTCCTCCCTTACCCTGTGGAAGAAGATGACATGCAGATGATATTTAAAAAGGACGCTGTTGTTATCCTGCTTCCAAAAAAAGAGCTTATCTGAATTACAGACATAAAAAAAGCATGATAGTTTTCATGCTTTTTTTTTGAAATGATCTGGTTCAAGGACAACTTAAACTTTAAATATAGAAGATACACCTTTAACTAATGAACTCATCTGGTTAACGGCACTCATCATCTGGCCTGCGGTATCAACCATTTTGTTAAAATCCATTTGACCGTCGGCTTTTTTGAATTGAGAGACAACAGATTGCAATCCAGCAGAGTTTTGCTGTTTCGTATATGGAACTTGCTTCGGATATGGATTGGGGTAAGGATTATAAGGGTTTTGGCCAAGCGCCGGCTGCTGATATGCTCCTTGCTGCTGTCCCCCCTGCCCTTGGACCGGATAGGGATTGGCATAATGCTGATTGACTTCATGAAACGTATTTTGATACGTATTCCCATAAGAATTCTGATAAATACTTTGAGCTGGTGTTTTATTTTCATAAACATTTTGATACGTGTTCTGATAAACGTTTTGGTACGTATCGGTTAATGTACCTGTAAAATTGGGCTGCATTGCCGCATGCTGCAGAGACTTAAGATATGGCAAATCGGGCTGGTAGGGCTGATAACCAAATGGCAGCTGGGTGTGTCCGAACGGATGAGCCATCGAGTATCCTGGGTAAGCCTCATGCGGATAACCGAAACGCATATCAGGCTCCCTCGCCTCTCTCTGTTTTCGCAGCAGCTTTCTTTTTTTTCGAAGCGGCAGCTCCTCTTCTGTCTGATTTGTCGAACCAAACATGCTCTTCCTCCTTTTTGCAAACGCTGGGCTAATACATAGGCTATGCTTTTTGCAGTACGGCAGTGAAGAAAAAAATGTCAGGTTGTGTCGGAAGTCTAAATTTTTTTACAAATAGCATTTTCAGGAAGTCATGTTACCATAAGATTAACTCATTATAAGGGGATGAAGTAATGAATTTACAGCTTTTACAGGAAAAATTTTTCCATGTTAAACAATACCGTCCTTCAGATTTGAATGAGCTTTTGGATTTTTCAAAAACACTATATATTAACGGAGACCTGTCCATAACTGAATACAGATCAACAGTAAAGCATCTGGAATCACAAGGAGCTCATACACCTGATCAGCAGCATTAAGCAAAGACGATACGTCTTTGCTTTTCTTTTTGAATGAAACTTCTACTCTTTTCACATATTAATGATAGCTATGATTAGGAGGAGGAAATTTGATGGGAAGAGGAAAGCACTTTAATCACAAAAAAGAATCTCATGTGCCTACCCCTAAAGAATACGGCGGAGAGGTCAGCCCGAAACAAACGCAGAAAGCTGGATACGATATTGAACCTGTTGCAAGTGAAGGAGATCTTCCTGTTTCCATTAAACAGGAAGATCAGCTTGATTAAAAAGAGGAAGGCTCACATAATGAGCCTTCCTCATTTCAGCTAAATTGCTGATCTTTTATGATTAAATCCAAAATATAATCAACAGATTCCCTCATATTTTTGTGCCTCTTTTGTTTTGTATCTTTATAAAAAGATTGCAGAACAATCTGTTCGAAATTTTCAACAGTTGAATCAAGCTGGATTTTATGAAGATTTTTGGGTTTCTCTGCATTAATCCATTTTTCAGCTTCCAAGCTCCAAGCATTTGCCAGATCTGAGGCTTCTTCAAAAGCCGGCTTCACTTCTTCAAAAAATGAAGGTGCTGTTTCTCCTATTAAAACAGTTTGTAATCTTTCCTGACTTTTTTTATTTATTTTTTTCATTTGCAGACATAAATTTAAAAGATTTTCCTCCATATTGTCATTCACCTCTAGAAGATATCATACCAAATGGGGCAATACATAAGCTATTAGCAGTTCAGCTGACAGAAAAAGACTCCCTTTCCATATATCCAATTCTATAATTCGGGAGTTGCGGCAATTCCAAAACTGCTTCTAATGCATCCTGAATTTGAGTAATATGGGCATTAATTCGAATATTCTCGCTTTCAGCTGCATGAGACACCTTTTCGATTAACTTTTCTTCCAGCTTTTCCAGCTCTTCGTTAATTTCATTCAGTAATTCCTCAATGACATGCGGCTCCACAAGATATTTCAAATCTTTCTCCCCCTCCGGATGAATTGCTAAAAGAATTCGCTTAAAATAGGAAGTTCCCTTTATATAAGACAAAACTAGTTTTTATTCGCTAAACAAACCTTATTATCAAAAGAATATTCGATTTTCTGACAAGCTTTGCACCGGCAAATGGAATGAATTTTCCCTAAGTGCAAACAATATTTGTGCAGGAGGTGTTTTGCAATGAAAAAACAAGAGAAGAAAAATAATCTCAAACAGGAAAAAGGGCAGCGCCCTGCTGGCGTCGGCGATAAAAAAACCGAAGGACCAGACCGCCCTTCGACATGAAGCAATAGCAAGGACAGAGTCCTTGCTATTTTTTTATGCCTTTTTAAATTCTTTCAATAGAGATATTAATTTAAGCTGATTTTGTTTATGCTTGTACCAGCTGCTGACTTCAAACGGTTCATGTATATGAACTCGCTTAAAAAAATGATTCAGCCTCTGCCCATGAAACCAATCTGTTTGACCGTAGTCTATATAATGGGTAATAATCGGATATACTGCTCTTAAAAATGGTTTGTCCCTTACTCTCCTTTTTTGAAAAAACTGTTCATAATCATGACGGGAACCAGTGTGGAATGTTCTATTAGAAAATGCTTCAAATAAATGGTGGTATTCTGGATGAAACAATAAACCTGCCAGTTTTTTTCCGAGTTTGATTCTTTCTGTAAGTCTTGTAAAGTCATAGGCCGAGAAACCAAACAATCGACCGTCCAGAGTCGGAAAGACTACTGTGGAAAAATGCATCATATCTTGCATTCTAAAGATCATTGTACTGAAAACAGATCGCTTGAATTTGCTGTTTTTAATAACAGGTTTTTGAATAACATGCTGTTCATTAATGATGAGGGAAGTCATAAGTCTTTCCTGGTCACCGCTAATCCAGAATTTTTGCCATTCTTCAATCATAAAATCAGAAACGGAAAAGCATTTCAGCAAATGAAAAAGCGATTTTTTCTTTACTTTTGATGTTTCGTAGATAGCAAGCTGAGGCCATGCATCTGAAAAAATAAGCCAATTGGATGCTTCATAGGTCATAAAAAGCTTTTTCCTGGTTTTTTCCTTTATGAGTAAGCTAAAAGGAGGGACGGAAAGATCAACCATGCACCAGCCTGCATTCCTTGAGACCATCCCTGCCAAAAATGCCCACTTTATCTCGCTGTTTCGTTTGTAGTATGATTCATAATAATGCGTTCGTGAAATATTATCCATGTTCCCTTTTTCAGTTATTTTTTTAACCATTATTATGACTTGTTTCTCTTCATCCGTTATGGGAAAGGATATGGATTGTGACAAAATGGGATGCACCTCTTTTTTTTTTCGGAGTTAGAAATGGATAAAACAGGGTATAGAAAAATCATTACTTTTTTATCATTACATTGTCCTTTTTTCTGATATGATATGTATAGTCTTTGTACCAGGAGGGAAGGAATGATTTTTCGTTATCCTAACGGGAAAACCTATACACCCAAGCTCGATAAACCAATTAAAAACCAGGCAAATCAATCTTACAGCAACAGGGGGATGACCCTTGAAGATGATTTAAATGAAACGAATCAATTCTACTTGGAAAATGGAATTGCCGTCATTCATAAGAAGCCTACTCCAGTTCAAATAGTCAATGTGGACTACCCCAAAAGAAGTGCAGCCGTAATCAGGGAAGCGTATTTCAAACAATCTTCTACAACGGATTACAATGGCGTTTATAAAGGAAAGTACATTGATTTTGAAGCAAAGGAAACGAAAAGCAAAACCTCATTTCCGCTGCAGAACTTTCATGAACATCAAATTAAACATATGCAAAGTGTAATTTCCCAGCAAGGTATTTGTTTTGTTATTATCTCTGCTTTCGGAACTACATATTTTCTGGAAGCCCGGAAGCTGTTTGATTTTTGGGAAAGAAAAGAAAATGGGGGCCGTAAATCGATAACCCATGAAGAACTAGAGGAATCGTCTTTTAAGATCCCGCTTGGCTATCAGCCTAGGATTGATTATATTAAGATAGTAGAAACACTATTTTTCCAATGAAAGAAGGCCATATTCCATGACCTTCTCTCATGTTTTTTAATGAAAGGTTGAGATGAAATGTCTGAACAATATCGAAGTCGCGAAGAGCGCAAAAGAGCATCAAAGCCAAACACAAAGCAAGCTTCTAAAAAACCAAAAAGCGGTACCCCACTATGGAAGAAAATTATTTTAACTATACTTGCCATTGGTGTTTTCTTCTTGCTTGCAGGAGGTATTGCTTTCGGAGTAATGGTTGCCGGAACCCCGCCTCTGGACAAGAAAAAGTTAACTTCTGATTATTCATCAGCAGTATATGATAAAGACAACAAGAAAATTTTTGATATTGGCGCAGGTGGAGAGAAAAGGGAATATGTGCCTTATGATAACATCCCAAAAGTAGTGGAAAATGCTTTTCTAGCGACCGAGGATGCAAGGTTCTATCAGCATAACGGTGTCGATTTCATCCGCCTTGGCGGGGCTGCTCTTGCAAACTTTAAACAGGGATTTGGAGCAGAAGGCGGCAGTACCATTACGCAGCAGGTTGTTAAAAACTACCTTCTTACTCATGAAAAAACGCTAAAAAGAAAAGTGCAGGAATTATGGCTGTCCTTCCAGCTTGAACGCCAATATTCCAAACAGGAAATTCTTGAGCTTTATTTGAACAAAATCTATTTTACCGGAAACAATTATGGCATCGGAAAAGCAGCGGAATATTTCTACGGCAAAGAAGTGAAGCAATTGACGCTTCCTGAAGCTGCAATGCTTGCCGGAATGCCTAAAGCACCGAATACGTATAATCCCCGTACAAACCCTGATAAAGCGAAACAACGCAGGGATACGGTTTTAGGATTAATGGCCAAACATGGTTTTATTACACAGGCCCAGGCTGATGAGGCCATAAAGACAAAAATCGATGCAGGACTCGTAACACCAAAAGCTGATAAAAACCCTTACTTCTCTTTTGCCGATCAGATTGTTGAAGAGGTAAAAACGAAAACGGGTCTGGACCCTGCAAAAGCGGGACTAAAAATATACACAACCATTGATCCAAAAGCTCAGAAAAAAGTAAATGACGTGTTAAATGGAAATGAAATTGATTACCCATCAAGCAAATTCTTCCAAGCCGGTATAACGGTTACTGACACTCAAACTGGCGAAATTCGCGCTATTGGACCTGGTATAAACAGAAAAGCAAGCAACTTCAACTATGCTCTGCAATCCAAAAGACAGCCAGGTTCAACCGTCAAACCGATACTTGATTACGGTCCAGCTGTTGAAAATCTGAAATGGTCTACTTACCATCAAATTATTGATGAACCATACAAGTATTCAAGCGGACAGGAATTTGGAAACTACGACAAATCTTATAAAGGCAAAATATCTATAAGAGAAGCGCTTGCAGATTCCCGTAACGTTCCTGCTGTTAAAACGCTGCAGGAAGTCGGACTTGATAAAGCTAAAACATTTGCAAATGGGCTGGGTATGGGGCTTGACAATGTATATGAATCATCTGCACTTGGAACATTTGAATCCTCCCCTCTTAAAATGGCGGGAGCTTACAGTGCATTTGGAAACAACGGTATTTATATTGAACCGCACACCGTCAAGGAAATTGAGTATCAGGACGGTACAAAAGAAAATCTTAAACCAGAACCAAAAGTAGCAATGAGTGATTATACAGCATTTATGATTACTGACATGTTGAAATCAGTTGTAAAATACGGGACTGGTAAGACTGCAGCAGTTCCTGGTGTGAATATTGCCGGTAAAACAGGTACAACGAACTTCACCCAGCAGGAAAAGGATAAATACAACATACCTGCAGGATCATCCAGAGATGCATGGTTTGTCGGCTATTCGCCCAAATATACTACTGCAATCTGGACTGGATATGATGGGGATAAAACCCATCCGTATTTGACAAAATCGGAGCAAAAGATTGCTCGTAAAATGTTTAAAAGCATTATGACAGATTTATCAAACGGTGACAGTACTGACTTTAAGAAGCCGAAAAGTGTAGTAGGTGTTGGTGTTGAAAAAGGAAGTGACCCTCCTGTCAAGGCGAGTCAGTATACACCAAAAGATCAAATAGATTATGAATACTTTGTAAGAGGTACTGAACCAACTGGGGTTTCTCATGGCTATCAGCCTCCTCCTCAGCCGACACCATCACAATCGGCTGTCGAAAAACCGAGCGGCCTTCAGGTCAATTACGATCAGGCACAAAATGCCATTTCACTCGGTTGGAGTTATAATGATGCAGCTAAATCAGGTGTAACATTTGAAGTTAGCCAATCAGTTGATAATGGGCCATATCAGACAATAAGCAATTCCAAAGATACATCACTTATCATTCCAAACCCAACGCCTGGAAGCACTTATAAATTCCAGGTCACAGCGGTAAGTGATACCGATAGTTCGAATCGAAGCGGCCCTGCTACTGCTTATGTAACGATCCCTGGCGGTTCTGACAGTCAACAGCCAGGCACTCCAGGTCAAGGCGGCACCGGCGGTCAAGGCGGAACTGGCGGTCAAGGCGGAACTGGCGGTCAGGGCGGTACTGGCGGTCAAGGCAATACTGGCGGTCAAGGCGGCACTGGTGGTCAGGGCGATACTGGCGGTCAAGGCGGCACTGGTGGTCAAGGCGATACTGGCGGTCAAGGCGGTACTGGCGGTCAGGGCGGTACTGGGGGTGGCCAGGGTGGTGGTGATCAAGGCGGTACTGGCGGTCAGGGTGGCACTGGCGGCGGGACTGGTGGCACCGGCGGCGATACTGGTGGCACCGGAGGTACTGGTGGCACCGGAGGTACTGGTGGCACTGGCGGCGGGACTGGTGGCACCGGAGGTACTGGCGGTTCTGGCAATACTGGCGGCCAAACACCTCAAAACAATAATAAGATTAAAACCCAGCACTAAACTGGACAATAAAGCCTCCTATCAAAAAAGAACCCCTGAACATTCAGGGGTTCTTTTTATTGATTTTTTTTAATGCTTCTTTTTTTATAAAATGTTTGGCGAGCTCCTGAAATAATTGCTGAAGCTGAATAAACGAATGAAATTGAGTTGGATTTTCAATTATAAATCTCAGCCTCTCTTTTACATTCACAGGTTTTACTTTTTTTTGCTCGAGCCATGTTAAATGACTTTCTAATGTTTCAACAGGCTGGTCATTTGCCCAGCAAATAAAAATAATAAAGAAGGAAATAGAGGAAGTCATTAATTCTTCATTCCCCTTCCCCCTCCTTTCTTTGAAGCAAGCTGTGAGTACCTGTTCTTCTTTTTTCCATTCTTCAAGTAAGATAGGCACAAAGATCCCGCTATTTTGCCAGGGTTTTGCTGCATCATAACCATTATATAAAAGAATATCATAAATAAATGGCTCTCTTACAATCGAATCTTTAAAAGTCAAACTTAAATCGGCCTTTACGGATAGCTGATTCACTTTAAAAAAAGGAGGATACCGGAAACATTCAGGCAGGTTAATAACTGAACTACTGTTAGCTTTCACTGCTGACGGTTCCTTTTTTCATTCTCTTTTTACCCTCTCTGCATAAGTGAAGCAATGGACAGATCCTGCATTTTGGCGATTGGGCTTTACAGTGATATCTGCCAAAGAAAATAAGCCTGTGGTGAGTATTAGACCATTCTTCCTTCGATACTTTTCTCATAAGTGTTTTTTCTACATCTAAAACGGAATCCTTCCATTTGCATATCCCCAGTCGCTTTGAAACCCTCTCAACATGGGTATCAACTGCAATAGCAGGAAAATCAAAAGCAACGGAAACAACTACATTTGCTGTTTTTCTGCCCACTCCAGGAAGTTTAATAAGCTCGTCTCTGTCTCTTGGAACCTCGCCACCGTATTCCTGTAATAGAAGCTCACAGAGATTCCTAATATTTTTGGCTTTATTTCGGTACAGACCAATCGACCTTATATCATTTTGAAGTTCTTCAAGTGAAACAGACAAAAAATCTTCTGGTTTTTTATACTTCTCAAAAAGCCCTTTTGTCACTTTATTGACAAGCGCATCTGTACATTGAGCAGAGAGAGCCACTGCAATGACAAGTTCAAAAGGGTTGGAGTGAACCAGTTCACAATGGGCTTCTGGAAACATTTGCTTCATTGTATTAAAACATTCATTGATTTGAGAATTTGTCAGCATGTTTTCACCTTACTTTTCTATATGTGCCGCTGTTGGAATAAACGCTGCATTATTAAAATGCTGGAAATTTTTTTGTTATGGTTCCATTCGGATTTACTTGCCGTTTAACCTTTTCTGTTACTTTTCAAGCCAATTATAAAACGGAATCTTTCGTTGATAACCTTCTCCAGTATTCTGTTCATCATGTTTAGGGCGGATTTGATTCTGGCGGAATCTTTTGGAATAATTCATCGCTTGCTCCATTGTTTTAATGCCATTTTTCTTCCATTCAAACAGAATGCGGTCAATATATCTAAAATTGAGTTTCCCAGAGATAACGGCTTCTCTTAAAGCAGCTTTTATAATGAGAGGATCATGGTGATCCTGGTCCATCCAGATAACAAGCGTTTCACTTTCAAATGGTGAAAGCGGCCTTCCAAATTCCTTTTCAAAAACAGGATAAAGATTTTCCTCCTGTTTTTCCGTATTTGTTGAAGCAGGAGCTGAAAGAAAAGTATAAAGCTTTTCCCATAAAGGGCTAAGAGAATATTGTTCATATAGAATATCCTGCTGATCAAACTCCTGTATCTCAAGAATGCCTCTCTGAATGAGTCTTCTAAGCAACATGTTGCAATCTGATACGGATACAGTCATTCTTTCAGATAATTCATCAGGAGTTGGAAAATGAATGCCCTGCTGAATAAAATATTGTACTTGCAAAATCAAAACAAGCTCTTCTTCTTTTAAACCTAAATCCTTATAATGAATCAAAAGCTTCCCTGATACAGCCAAGCTGCCTTGCATTTGCATTTCGACAAACTGTTTTTTGCTCATTGCACACACCTCTTTTCATAGTATATCATGTTGTCCTTAGGACGAGGAATGAGTGATTGAAATCGGCCTGACTGTCCAAGAAGATCTCAAAATCCTTTGAAGGCTCTTTCTAAACCCTTTTCTGCTTCTTTATCCATATAAGTGAATTCAGAGCTTTGAAATGTAATTTCAAGAAAAAATTTCTATAAGCTTATCTGCAGTTATATGAAGCGACTGCGAGCAGGGACAATCTTTGCAAAAAGCCCGGAAAAAAATAAAAAAGGCTGCGACTTTTCGAGTCGCACCCTTTTCCGCATATTATGGATAAAGTCTGTTTAATAGACGAGGGAACGGGATTGTTTCGCGAACATGTTCCACTCCGCTGATCCAAGCCACTGTTCTTTCAAGACCAAGCCCGAAACCTGAATGCGGTACAGAACCGTATTTACGCAAATCAAGATACCATTTATAGGCTTCAAGATCAAGCTCATGCTCTTCAAGACGCTGTTTTAAGAATTCATAGTCGTGAGCTCTTTGAGAGCCTCCGATGATTTCTCCGTACCCTTCCGGTGCAATTAAATCTGCACATAGAACCACATCATCCCTGTCAGGAGCCGGCTGCATATAAAACGGCTTAAGGGAAGTCGGATAATGAGTAATAAATACTGGCTTGTCAAAGCTTTCTGCTATGGCCGTTTCATGAGGGGCACCAAAGTCGTCTCCCCACTCAATATCATTGAAGCCTTTTTCATGAAGAAGTTTAATGGCATCGTCATATGATATTCTTGGGAAAGGAGCCGTAATTTTCTCAAGGACAGATGTATCCCTGCCAAGAGTGTGAAGTTCCAATTTGCAGTTTTCAAGGACACTTTGAACAATATAGGATACATATTGTTCCTGAACAACCAGATTGTCTTCAAATTCATAAAAAGCCATTTCCGGTTCAATCATCCAGAATTCGATTAAGTGACGGCGGGTTTTAGATTTTTCAGCTCTGAATGTAGGACCGAATGAAAAAACTTTGCCAAGAGCAATAGCTGCAGCTTCCATATAAAGCTGTCCGCTTTGAGAAAGGTAAGCATCTTCATCAAAATATTTAGTATGAAAAAGCTCAGTCGTTCCTTCAGGAGCGCTTCCCGTCAAAATTGGAGGATCTACTTTAACAAAGCCTTCTTTGTTAAAAAACTCATACGTTGCACGGATGATTTCATTTCTTATTTTCATGACAGCATGCTGGCGTTTTGAACGAAGCCATAAGTGCCTGTGATCCATAAGAAACTCCGTGCCATGTTCTTTAGGTGTTATCGGATAATCAACAGCCTCATGGATAATCTCGATACCGGTAACACTCATTTCATACCCAAACGGAGATCTTTCATCTTCCTTGATCACTCCTGTTACATAAAGAGATGTTTCTTGAGTAGCTGATTTTGCCGTTTGGAAAGTTGCTTCATCCACTTCTGCCTTCACAACTACTCCTTGAATAAAACCAGTTCCGTCCCTCAGCTGCATAAATGCAATTTTTCCGCTTGAGCGCTTGTTTGAAATCCATGCGCCAATTGTTACTTCTTGTCCAATATAACTGCTAACATCAGAAATCGTTGTTTTCACTAGATAATTCCCTCCACAAACCCAAAAGGCTTGAATATGTATATTCCTTATTATAACGTTTGTATCAAAATGGTCAATTTAAAGAGAAAAGCGCAAGCGCCTTGTTCAGCCCCGACAAGCGCTGGAGGAAAATCACGAAAAGTCCGGTTTTGACTTTTTGGGATTTTTCGAAGCGACTCGAGGGGCTAGGCGCTGGAGCTGGAGCTGGACAATGAAAAGCGCAAGCGCCTTGTTCAGCCTAAGGCAAGCGCTGGAGGAAAATCACGAAAAGTCCGGTTTTGACTTTTTGGGATTTTCCGAAGCGACTCGAGGGGCTAGGCGCTGGAGCTGGACAATGAAAAGCGCAAGCGCCTTGTTCAGCCTAAGGCAGCTCCTTACAGGAAATCCCACAAAGTAACTAAAGAATCGGGCTAGGCTGCTTCCGCTTGAATCTTTTCTTATTTCCAAAAAAGGATCTTCAGCCTGATACTGTATCAAGCTGAAATATCCTTCATTAGCCGTTCAGCTGTACTCTGTTTTCAGCCATAAACCGTCTGATTCTTTCAAGTGCTTTTTCAAGCAATTCCATAGATGTTGCATAAGACAGCCTTACATTGTCAGGAGATCCGAAGCCGGATCCAGGCACAAGCGCCACTTTTTCTTTTTCAAGAAGGGCCTCAACAAAGCCATCCACTGTATCATACCCGGTCATTTCTGCCGCTTTTCTGGCATTAGGGAATAGATAGAAAGCACCTTGAGGCTTAATGCAGCTGAATCCAGGAATTTCATTCAGCATTTCGTACATTTTGTTTAATCTGTCTTCAAATGCTTTTTTCATTTCTTTTACTGCATCCTGAGGGCCATTATAAGCAGCAATAGCACCATACTGCGAGATAGAAGTCGGGTTTGAGGTGCTGTGGCTTGCAAGATTCGTCATTGCTTTAATAATGTCTTTATTTCCGGCTGCATATCCAATTCTCCAGCCAGTCATGGAATGTGATTTGGAAACACCGTTAATAATAATCGTCTGCTCTTTCAAATCGGAAGAAAGCTCAGCTATTGAAACATGTTTATATTCTCCATATACAAGCTTTTCATAAATTTCATCTGAAACAATCACTAATCCATGATTAAGGCAAACTTCCCCAATAGCCTTCAGTTCTACAGCAGAATAGATCATACCTGTTGGATTGCTTGGTGAATTGATGATTAGAGCTTTCGTTTTATCTGTGATGCTTGCCTCAAGCTGTTCTGGCGTTATTTTAAACTGATTTTCTTCTTTACCTTCTGCATAAACCGGAATACCGCCAGCAAGCTTCACTTGCTCAGGATAGCTCACCCAGTACGGGGTAGGAATAATGACTTCATCTCCGTCATTTAAAATGACCTGAAACAGGGTATAAAGAGCATGTTTAGCACCAGAGCAAACAATAATCTCCCCAGCCTCATAAGAAAGATTCTGATCCTGCTTGAATTTAGCACCAATCGAATCCTTTAGCTCTTTCAGCCCGCCGGACGGAGTGTATTTTGTATTTCCTTCATTCATTGCTTGAACGGCTGCATCAATAATGTGCTGCGGCGTATTAAAGTCAGGTTCGCCTGCTCCAAGGCCAATCACATCGTGTCCCGCCAGTTTTAATTCCTTAGCTTTCGCTGTAATGGCAAGTGTTGTTGAAGGTGTCAGTGAAGCCGCTCTTTTTGCTAGTTCCATATCTAAATCCCCCTATTTAATCGCAATTTGTTTAATAATATTTCCTTTAACGAAATCTACATATTCATATGTATAACGGTCGTATTGGTCAATATATTTGATCTCCCAGCAAGGAATATTCTCAGCTACACCTAATTGGGCAGAAATCAATTTTCTTGGTTTGCTCTGTTTTTCACTAACAGCTATAGCTTTATCTTTTGAAATTCCTTCTGTTTGTTTGCGGATGATCAGTTTTTCTTTTTTATCCGAATGCACCCAGACCAAAATAGGCTCATTTTTGGAATTAACACCTGATACTACTTGATATTGGGTTAAACCATTAAAGGTTTCAGCGAATTTAACTGTGCTCATACCGCCTTTTTCCTTAGCCACCGATATAGCTTCTGCCTGGCCGTGACTTTTTTCGCCCATCGCAGTCTGGTAAATATTCGTTATATACAATGTGCACAAACCGAGAATAATAACAATAATAAGTGTAATAGCATTTTTCTTTCCCATATTCACCACTACGTCCGGTAAATGGTAAAGATCGCTTTTTGTTTATCCTCATCATCAAGCGCAAGGCCAAACATCAGATTTTCCCGTTTAAGCGTCCGATTTAAACTATCGACGATTTTATACAGGTCATCTGAATGTTCAACTTTAACGGTTGAAATGATTTCAATTTTACTTTCCATACAGATTCCTCCTGTTCCAAACAAATATTGTAACTCATACGCTGAAGTGCTCTGGGGACAATACTATTATAACAGCAAGTCCTTGCTGTCTTATGTACCCATTATAACAGCTAAAAAGATATGCAGTGAAAATAAATTACTCTTAACCCGCGCCATTTGCCTGTGTGTACGCACAGGCTATTTTTTTGCATTTTACTCTGCATTTTCTTCATGATCGTGCTCAGTGCGAAAAAAAAAGTTTTGGGTAAGCTCGGCGATTTTAAGCAAAGGCTTTTCCATAACGGGTACCTCAGGAATGGATTCAATAAAATACTTGCCATATTTAGCAGCTGTCAGCCTTCTGTCCAGCACATAGACTATGCCCCTGTCTTCTGTGGACCTGATGAGCCTGCCGAACCCCTGTCTGAAGCGAATGACGGCCTCAGGCAGTGAATAGTGGTAAAAGGCGTTTTTCCCTTCACTCGCCAGTTTTTCGCATTTAGCCGATACAATCGGGTCATCTGGGGGTGAAAATGGAAGTCTTACGATCATCAGGCTTGTTAATTCACTGCCTGGAAAATCCACACCCTCCCAAAAGCTGCTAGTACCAAGAAGAATGGCTTTTTCAAACTGTCTGAATGATTTAGCCAGTTTATTCCTGCTCCCGCTTCCAGTCCCCTGCCCCATAATGGCATAGTCATTCAACTCAGCATTTTCCTTCAGCATCTGATATGTTTTTCTCAGCATATCAAATGAAGTAAACAGAACAAGCATTTTCCCGCTTGTTTTTTGTACAAGGAGTGAAATGGCTTTTGCAGCAGCTGCAGCGTATTCATCAGGGGTTACCTCCTGAATGGCCGGAAAATCGCTTGGAACAAGAAGCTGAGCCTGTTCCTTATATAAAAAAGGCGACCTGATAGCTAGTGTTTCAGGATAAAAATCCTTTAATCCCAGCTGATCGATGATAAATTGAAAAGACCCTTCAACTGACATCGTAGCAGATGTCAGAACAACACTGTTCTTTTCAGAGAAAAATCGATCTGCCAGCAATTCATTAACCGAAATCGGCTGTGCATATACAGACACAGCATTTTTTGCCCCTCTTGCTTCTATTTCAATCCATTTCACTTCCTCAATGTTATCAAAGAAAAACAAATTGCTGATGTTTTCATAACATTCTTTAAAAAAATCATGCTTCTCAAAATATTCCTTCAGCAGGAGATCCCTTTCAATAACGCTCTCACCCATCAGCTCTTTTTGTTTTTGCATTATCTGGATAAAATCAAATAAGTAAAACTTGATTCTGTCTGCTAATTCCAAGATGCTGTTCCAATGAGGGTTATTTTCCGTTCCATATCTGTATACCACTTTATTAAACCCGCGGGTTTTGGCTCTTTTTTGTACATAACTGTGAAGTCCTTGAAAGAACTCATTGCATTCCTCTGAAAAGTCTTTCAGCATTACATCCAGCTCAAGCATTAACTCGTATCCTTCAGGATGATTTTTTTCCATCCAGTTTGAGCAGGCGGATAGCAAATTATCTGAGTAGAGATGCCCAAGTCTGTCCAATGTACCATGAAGGGCAAGATAATCCAGTTTTTTGCCCATCTGCTCACTGGCAATCCGCTCAAAATGATGGGCTTCATCAATAATTACCTCATGATACTCGGGAAGAATATTCATCTTTGAAGCACAGTCTGCAAGCAATAAAGAGTGATTCGTTATCACAATTTCTGCTTTTTCGGCTTTTTGCCTGGCCCTTTGATAAAAACACCTCGTTTGCCAAGGGTTATTTTCAGAAGATGGTTGAGAGCATTGAATTCTTCGCCATAATACTGCCCCGCCGGATGGGAGATTAATCTGATCTCTGTCACCCGTCTCCGTTTCTGTCAGCCAAATTAAAATTTGTGACTTAGCTAGAATACTGTCATAATTATCATCTTCTTCAGCTAGCGTATGTTCAAACTTTTGCAGGCTAATGTAATGGCTTTGACCTTTCAGAAGAGCTGCATCAAAATAAGGATACTTGCTTTGAAGGGCAGGAATATCTTTTTGGAGCAGCTGCTGCTGCAAAGTAACGGTATGTGTACTCACCAAAATCCTCTTCTTTTCCCTTAACGCGTATAAAACAGAAGGCAAAAGGTAACCAAGCGTTTTCCCAGTTCCGGTTCCTGCTTCTAAAAGAAGATGCTGATGAGAGTTTAATGCATGGTAAATGGCTCTCATCATTTTTTCTTGATCCTTTCTGGCTGTATACCCTTCAGGCAATTCAAGATGTTCAGGCTTGCTTGAAAGCATCAATGAAGAAACTGATTCACTTGTTGAAGCTGAAAGAGGTGCCTGCTTTTTGATGGCAAGGTTTCTGAATAAATCAAGATCATCACGAGAATGATCAGTAAGTTTTAACTGTTTCAGCGAAATTAAATCGCTGATTAGTTCTTCAGCATCACTGATAAATGATTTTGAAAGTCGAAGAAGACTTTTTAGTGTGATAACAGGCAGAGATACAGCAACTTCGAAAATTTTCTGCAGCAAAGTTGCTGTAACTTGAGCATCGCTGTCTGCCCTGTGCGGATGGTCGTGCCTAATATCAAGCTCTTTGCAAAGCTCGCTTAACTTATAGCTGTCTGCTTGCGGAAAAGCAATTCTGGCTAATTCAACCGTGTCAAGGATTCCGCCGGAAAATTTGCTGCACCCGCTTTTGGCTAATTCTGCCTGAACAAACGAGAGATCAAAATAAACATTATGTGCAACAAAATAGGAATCCTTTAAAAGAGAAGATATTGCAGGAGCTATTTCTTCAAAAAGCGGCGCATCTTGTACCATTTCATCAGAAATACCGGTTAATTGCTCAATAAATAAAGGAATAGGCTGCAGAGGATTCACAAAGCTCATGAAGCGATCAACAATTTTTCCTCCTTCAAGGACAACTGCTGCAAATTGTATAATCCGGTCTCCCTTTTTAGGTGAATTCCCCGTTGTTTCCACATCCAGTACCACAAAACGTTTTTGTTTCATATGTACAACACCTCTGTTTCATGCAGCACATTTTTTCTATACAGGTTAAAAATGGACAGCTGCACTACTTAGATTCTTACGTCCCAGCTTCTATTATGTATGATTCTCTTCCCATATGCGAGTGATGTTGAAAGGTTAAAACAAAAGGCCTGGCTTTCGGGCATATAAACGCCTTAAGGCCAGACCGTTTGAAAATTTTTTCGAGTTAATAGTGCCTTATAAAATGGTTGAGGCCGGTTCATGGGCAATCATTTGAACAATTTCATTCTGTTCATTCAAAATTGCCACTTTAGGTGAATGATCTTTCACTTTTTCTTCCGCTACCATCACATAGGAAACGATTATAACAACATCCCCTTCTTCCACGAGTCTGGCCGCAGCACCGTTTAAACAAACCACACCTGTTCCTCTGGGTCCTGGGATAATATATGTTTCAAGGCGGGCACCGTTGTTATTATTAACGATCTGAACCTTTTCATTTGCCGCCATTCCGACAGCATCAATTAAATCTTCGTCTATAGTAATGCTTCCCACATAATTTAAATTGGCTTCTGTCACTCTAGCCCTGTGAAGCTTCGCATTCATCATCGTACGAAACATATGAGCTTCTCTCCTTAAATGAAATATCCAAATTTTTATAATTCCAAAGTAATATTATCTATAAGCCTTGCTTTTGTAAATTTGACTGCGGCTGCAATAATGATTTCGCCGCTCCAATTTTTTGGTTCTGTCAGCTCAGGATACTGATAGATTTCCAAATAATCTATTTCTGCATTAGTTCCTGCAGTTATTGTTTCCTCAACGGTCTTTTTAATCGTATGCAGATCCCGTTCGCCCTGTTCGATTAGTGCTTTCCCTTTTAGGAGAGCCTTATGCAAAACAGGAGCCTCCTGCCTCTCTCTTTCTGATAAATAGACGTTTCGCGAGCTTTTTGCCAGGCCATCGTTTTCTCTGACCGTTTGAACTGGGACAATTTCAATAGGAAACTGGAAATCATCGACAAGTCCCCTAACGACTGCTACCTGCTGTGCATCCTTCATCCCGAAATAGACCTTTTCCGGCTGCACTAGGTTAAAAAGTTTCGTTAGTACCGTTGCCACACCATCAAAGTGGCCAGGACGGGATTTCCCGCACAGTACGTCAACCCTTTTTGTAACCTTTATTGTGACAGAAGGTTCACCCTGGTACATTTCTGACACATCCGGGGCAAACACAAAATCAGCACCTTCCTGTTCGGCAAGCAGAAGATCTTTTTCCATATTTCTTGGATAAGCTTCAAAATCTTCGTTGGGTCCAAATTGAAGAGGATTGACAAATATGCTCATAACGACAATTTCATTATCTTTACGAGCATGCTTTAAAAGCTCTAAGTGGCCATTATGCAAAAAACCCATTGTCGGAACTAAGCCAATCGTCTTCCCTTCTTTTTTAACCTGAGAAATGATTTGGCGCAATTCCGTGATTTTTTCGATCTTCTTCATTTTACTGTTCCCCCATAAAGACCTGATAGCTCTTCTTCTTTCATGCTAAAGCTATGTTTCTCTGCAGGAAACTGCCTTCCTCTGACGTCTTCTGCATAGGCAGATAAAGCAGCCTCAGCCTGTTCACCGATTGAACCGTATTTCTCCACGAACTTAGGAACTCTGTCCACTCCGTAACCGACTAAATCGTGATAAACAAGGACCTGTCCATCTGTCTTGGGACCAGCCCCGATCCCTATAGTGGGTATTGAAAGCTTATTCGTTATTTGTTCAGCAAGCTGCTTTGGGACGCATTCCAAAACAAGAGCAATCGCTCCTGCTTCTTCACAAGCAAGCGCATCTTCCAGAAGTTTCTTTGCTGTTTTTGCATCTTTTCCCTGCACCTTATATCCCCCTAAGACCCCAACTGATTGAGGCGTCAGGCCTAAATGAGCAATAACAGGAATGCCTGCATTTGTTAATGCATCTATTTTTTCAGCAACGTTTCCAGCACCTTCAAGCTTTAAGGCATCCGCCCTTCCTTCTTGTACAAGGCGTGCAGCGTTTGATAAAGTTAAATCTTTAGAATAATGGTAAGTCATAAACGGCATATCAGCTACCACAAACGTATCAGCAGCTCCCCGTTTCACAGCTTTTGTATGATGAATCATATCTTCCATCGTTACCAGAACAGTTGAATCATAGCCAAGAACAACCATTCCAAGTGAATCACCGACTAAAATCATATCGACTCCAGCTTTTTCAGCTATTTTAGCAGATGGAAAGTCATAAGCAGTGACCATTACAATAGGCTCCCGGTCTTCCTTCATTTTTGTAAAATGCTGCCGTGTTTTCATTGTTTTCCTCCTCATTTTATAAAAGAGGCGATGAGAATCCCAAAGAATAGAAAAACCCTTCTTCAGGTTAGGGAAGAAGGGGGATTTGTTTATTATCCTGTTACGGTTCATCATCCCTCTGTCCCAGTCCTTTTTGGATCAAGGCAGAATATCGAGTTGCGCGGCTCAATGCTTTTGTAAACGGTGCAGTTCTATTCAAGATACTGCCCAAATGTTTGAAGCTCTGTTTTCACTGTGTATTATACACCACCAAAGAAGAGGTAGCCAGAGTTTTATTTGTTCTCAGGGGGATCAGCTGTTTATTTCAATATCAGCAGAATATATTTTTTCAATTTTGCCTTGTTCCGTCTGTAAAAGCAGAACGCCTTCATCGTCAATCCCGATCGCTTTTCCTTTTAAGGAGCCCTGCAGTGTACGGGCTGTTATATCTTTATTTAAGCTGATCGCATAGGATTCCCATAATAATTTAATCGGCTTGAAGCCATGGTTAATGTATTGGCCGTAAAGGTTTTCCATTTTCAAAAGAATAGCCTGGATGAGCTTGGCTCTGTCAAATTCTTTTCCGCTTTCAAGGAATAGAGAAGTCGCTATCGAATGCAGTTCCTCCGGGAAGTCAGTGAGTTTGTGGTTTATGTTTAGACCTGTTCCGATTATAACGGAATGTACCCTGTCTGCTTCAGCCTGAAGTTCTGTCAAAATGCCGACCACTTTTTTTCCATTTAACAGAATATCATTCGGCCATTTAATATCAGGTGAAAGATCCGTTACTTCCTCTATCGCCTGCACGATCGCTACTGCTGCCAGCAAAGTCAGCTGGGGAGTTTTATTGAGCGGTATCTCAGGTTTTAGGATCGTACTCATCCAGATTCCTTTTGCTTTTGGAGAAAACCATACTCTTGACAGCCTTCCCCGTCCTTCTGTCTGCTGATCGGCCACAACAATCGTCCCCTCTTCTGCACCGCTTGAAGCAAGTGTATGGGCAATTTTTTGTGTTGAGCCAACAACTTCTTCATAATGAATGTTTCTTCCGAGCTTGTTTGTTTTCAAGCCAAGCTGTATTTCATTGCTTGAAATTTTATCGGGTACTTTAATTATTTTATACCCTAATTTTCTGACAGCCTCGAGTTCATAGCCTTCACTTCGAAGATCTTCAATATGCTTCCATACCGCAGTTCTTGAGCATCCTAAAATATCACTCATTTTTTGGCCTGATACATAGTCACCTTCAGCTTCAGAAAATGCCTGGAGCAATTCTAGTCTAACTTTGGATTGATGCAAGTGAGAAACCACTCCTTCAATTCTATTTTCGTATTGGAAATCTCTTGTTCAAGAACCTTTTCTTCCGCACTCATAAGTATTTCTGACATCCACTTGCCCGGCTTTTTTTGAGACCATTCAATCAGATCGTGTCCTGTTATAGCAAGTTCTTCTCTATTATGTATAGCAAGATCAGCATATTGCTTCTCTAGATCTGAAAGCGGAACTGTGCCTGCTTTTCCATTAATGACCTGATTCACTTTTTCAGCCGTTTTTGCAGATTCAAGCCCAGCATGATATAAAAGAGAGTTTGTCCATATCCTGAGTTTTCTCCTCAATTTTAAAACGGAAAAGGTATGAAGCAGATGCTTGATCCGTTTAACAGGCATTTTCCAATTTCTTAAAAACTCTGATTCATTTTCTGGTGAGAGAAAATATAACAAAAGTGTCCAAATTTCATCGCTGCTTGTCAAAAGGTGTTTATCCTGTATGGTGAATTTTTTCAGAGCCTCCCGTTTACCATGTAAAGATGGAAGAAATTCTTCCATGCCTGTTTCTAGCAATAAGCTGAACGCCTTGTCTCTGTCTTCTCCGGCAAGCAGTTTATCAAACTCATTCAGTTTCCTCTCCACTGAAATGTTTTGGAGAAGCTGCCGCTTTTTCATAACCCCTTTTTTTGTATCTTCAGAAAGGGTAAAACCAAGCTGGCTTACAAACCGGCAGGCTCTCATCATTCTGAGCGCATCTTCTGAGAACCGTTCTTCAGGCCTGCCAACCGTTCGAATGATGCGATCATTTAAATCTTTTCTGCTATTAAAATAATCAATGATACGTCCGTCTTCCTCCATAGCCATCGCATTGATCGTAAAATCACGCCGTTTTAGATCCTCGCTGATGCTCTCAATGAAAGTAACCGTTTCCGGTCTTCTGAAATCTTTATAGCCTTGTTCTGAACGAAATGTCGTCACTTCGTATGGAACGCCGTTAAATAAAACGATGACTGTACCATGGGCTGATCCGACATCAACTGTTTTTGGGAATAATCTTTGAACTTCTCCAGGTTTAGCAGATGTGGCTATATCAATGTCTCCAATTTGACGTTTCAGCAGATGGTCTCTGACAGACCCTCCAACAAAGAAAGCTTGAAAACCTTCTTGCTTCAGCCTTTTTAATATAGGGAGAGCGATTTGAAAGACAGGTTCCACAGCTTACATCTCCTGTTCAAGAATTTCTTCATAGATTTTCTCATACTGCGCAACAATTTTATCTGAATGGAAGATTTCTCTCGTTCTTGCTAAACCAGAATCCACAAATCTTTGATGCAATTCACTGTCGGAAAGCAAACGTAGCGACTTTTCTGCCACTGCCTCAATATCGCCCACTTCACATAAATAGCCAGTTTCGCCGTCTAAAATCACTTCAGGAATGCCCCCAATACGTGTTCCGATTGATGGAACACCGCATGCGATCGCTTCCAGTAAAACCAGGCCAAAGCTTTCTTTTTCAGATAAAAGAAGCTGCAGATCACTGATCGAATAGAGTTCTTCCATATTTTCCTGTTTTCCAAGGAAAAGGACATTTTCCCTGATACCGAGCTCGTCCGCCAGCCCGCATACTTTTGTCATTTGAGGTCCGTCTCCAACAAGAAGAAGCTTGGCAGGCATTTTCTGCAATATTTTATGAAATGCCTTTAGTACATCAGGCACTCTCTTCACTTTACGGAAATTGGACACGTGAATAAGAACTTTTTCTTGATCCTCTATCCCGTATGCCTTTTTAAGGTGCTGGACTTCTTTTTTATGATAAATGGTTTCATCTATAAAATTATAGACTGTTTCAATCTTTTTATCTGGTTTTAAAAGATCATACGTCTGCTGGACAAGAGAATGCGAAACAGCTGTTACTTTGTCTGAAGATTCTATCCCAAATTTAATCAAGTCAGTTAGAGAAGGATCATTAGCCAGAACCGTAATATCCGTGCCATGAAGAGTTGTCACTACTTTTAAGTGGTCTCCAACCATTTGTTTGGCAATATGAGCGCAGATAGCATGCGGAATAGCATAATGGACATGGAGCAAATCAAGGCTTTCCCTTTTGGCGATTTCAGCCATCTTGCTTGCTAAAGCAAGGTCATACGGCGGGTATTTAAAAACCGAGTATTGATTCACTTCAACCTCATGAAAATAAATATTCCCGTATACTTTATTTAATCTGAAAGGGAGACTTGAGGTAATAAAATGGATCTCATGGCCTTTTTCAGCGAGCAATTTGCCAAGCTCTGTTGCAACGATACCTGATCCCCCTACGGATGGATAACACGTTATTCCGATTTTAAGTTTCTTCATTTTATCACCCTGGAAAAAGATTGATGTAGCTTTTCTTTCCACTCCTCATGAAATTGGCTCTGTATATTATGTATATCAATTTAGCTTGAAACTACGATTTTTTATTTACAATGGTTCTCCATTTAAGGTCTCCGCGTTCCAGCCCCTTGATGATAACTTCTGCTGTTCCCATATTTGTTGCAAGCGGCACAGCATATACATCGCACAAGCGCATCAGAGCAGAAACATCAGGCTCATGAGGCTGCGCTGTCAGCGGATCCCTGAAAAAAATAACAACATCCATTTTATTTTGGGCAATCAAAGCACCAATTTGCTGATCTCCGCCAAGCGGTCCTGACTGAAAACGATTGATTGATAAACCTGTGGCTTCCTGTATTCGAAGTCCTGTTGTGCCAGTGGCGTACAGCTCATTTTCCTCAAGAATTTTTTTATACGCGATGGAAAACTGTACCATATCATTCTTTTTCTTATCATGAGCAATCAGCGCGATTTTCATTATATGCCTCCTATTCGATAATATTTTCCAAACCGTATACGAGAACATCGATCTTCATAACTGTTTCAACACAGAGTTTGACACCTGACATAAAGGAAGCTCTATTATAAGAATCATGGCGGATTTTCAATGTCTGTCCATCCCCTCCGAAAAGAACCTCTTGATGGGCAACTAATCCTGGCAAACGAACACTATGCACTCTGATACCGTGATAATCTGCACCTCTTGCACCAGAAATCAGCTCTTTTTCTTCGGAGTGTCCCTGTCTTTTTTCTTCTCTCACTTCATGAATCATTTCAGCTGTCTTTAAACCAGTTCCAGAAGGAGCATCAAGTTTTTGATCATGATGCTGTTCGATAATTTCAACATCAGGGAAATATTTTGCAGCCATTTGGGAAAATTTCATCATTAATACTGCTCCAACAGCAAAGTTTGGTGCTATTATCGCGCCAATCCCCTGTTTTTCTGTAAGATTTGTCAGTTCCTCCAGATCCTGTTCTGAGAATCCTGTTGTGCCCACTACTGGACGCACACCATACTCAAGGGCTTTAATCGTATGTTCTTTTCCGATATCTGGGGTTGTCAGATCAATCAGTACATCTGGCTTTGTTTCCTGAAAACATTCAATAAGCTCTGTAAAAATCTTTGCTTTACTTGTGAAACCAGGCAAATCATTTAATAGCTGTCCGCCATTTATTCTGTCTACCACTCCTACTAGGGTAAAATGGTCTGTTTCATCAACCATTTTTACTGCCTCGCTGCCCATTCTGCCTCTTGGGCCTGCTATGACTACTTTAATGTTTTCCAAAGAAAACCCTCCTATTACTCTTCTTTTTTTGTCCACCGGTCTTTATCTCTTGTTTGGAATTTATTCATCACACCATTATGAGCACTCTCTAAATCGATATTAAGAGAATTTGCGAGACAGATGAGAACAAACAGCAAATCTCCTGCTTCCTCTTCAATTGCTTTTTCACCTTCTGACTTCTTTTTTGGTTTTTCTCCATATAGATGGTTTATTTCCCTTGCCAATTCTCCCAGTTCCTCTGTCAGCCTGGCAGTCATAGCTAAAGGACTGAAATAGCCTTCTTTAAACTGGTCTATGTATTGATCAACTTCCTCTTGAAGCTGTTTCATGGTCTTTCCTGAAGTATCAGACATTTTTTCATCACCTCTGCTCGTTCGTTTTCAGCTGCTTTTTCCTATTAGTAAAGTCCAAGTTTAGAAATCAGAAAAATAGAAGTATAAACAGCAAGTTTTTACCCGATTTTATGAAAAGAGCTCTTCATTCCAATGTTAGCTAATTGACTGTCATTTGACAATGTTTTAGCCGCATACTTCGTGATTTGCCACTTTACATTTCTTCATCTATAATATTATCGCCATGATACATACATAAAGGAGCTGATATGAGTGAATTTCTTCGGATTAAAACTGCGCAACATACTTTTCATTTTACTCGGATCAGCCATCTTTGCATTCGGGCTTGTACATTTTAATATGCAAAATCATCTGGCTGAAGGCGGCTTTACCGGTATTACTCTTTTATTATTTTTCAAATTTCATATTGACCCATCCATTTCGAATCTCATTCTGAACATCCCAGTATTTTTTATTGGATGGCGATTGCTTGGCCGTACCTCATTTCTCTATACCATTATTGGCACTGTGAGTCTTTCTGTATTCTTATCAATTTTTCAGGCTCATCAAATTCAAATGCCGCTTGAACATGACCTTTTTCTCGCTGCTCTTTTCGCTGGTGTGTTTATCGGTGTTGGCCTTGGCATTATTTTCAGATATGGGGGTACAACAGGCGGTGTTGATGTTATCGCAAGGCTTGTTTTCAAATATGGCAACTGGAGCATGGGCAGAACAATGTTTGTCTTCGATGCTTGTGTTATAACCCTTTCTCTAATCGTCTACCTATCCTACAAAGAAGCGATGTACACGCTTGTGGCAGTATTTGTCGCTGCACGGGTAATTGATTTTATCCAAGAAGGAGCGTACGCTGCAAAAGGTGCTACAATCATGTCTGTTCATAATAATGAGATTTCAAACAAAATCATGACAGAAATGGATAGGGGTGTAACCATATTAAAAGGACAGGGATCTTTTTCCAGAAAAGATATTGATGTCTTATATTGCGTAGTGGCTAAAAATGAACTCGTAAGGCTAAAACAAGTCATTACCTCAGTTGATCCCCATGCTTTTGTGGCTGTCAGCGATGTTCATGATGTTATCGGAGAAGGATTCACACATGATGCTGAAAAAAATCCAATTGAAAGATAGGATATTAATAAAGAGCCCGTGCTTTCGGGCTCTTTCTCAAATCTCTTCCTCTTTATTTATGGCTGTTTTCGCAAAGATTGTTGCTAATCGTATGGTCTTAAAACACATATAAAGATTAGCTTCGTGGCATCTTTTCTTAAAATACACAGGTGTATTCATGCTATAAATTCACTTAATTGCATGAAAAAACAACAAAGTTTAAGAAAAGAGTCTTATTTATTTGTATCCCGTTCGTTTTTTTGCTCCCGTTCTCCTTTGAATTTTCTCCATCCCGTATAAGAAAGTGATAAAAGAATAACACTTCCTGTTGAAATTATTACCCAAATTAGTGAAGGGTCTGCCTCATCATCTTTCACTCTCTCAAACAGCGCTTTTAAATCATTTTCCATTACAACAAGCCTTTTATTTCTCGTTTCTTCTGAATAGCTCTCAAATTGTGCGTTCTTGATAATTGAAATGTCTTTGTCGACATTTTTAACCTTTTGGGGGTCCAGATCGATCGTTATAGATGGATAAATGATGTCATATAAGGATAAAAATTTATTCCAGTCTTCTATAAAAGCCTTATGGCTTCCTTTTTCCAATTCTGCTTTTACTCCGGAAAAAGTGGTCATAATCGGACTTTCCATTGAACCCCAAAGCGGCTCGTTTTCTGAAAAAAGGGCGTCTGTCAGCAGTCTAAACTGAGTGACTGCTTTGATTTTTTCTTCGGGTGTGCTTTTGTTTTCCAGTTTTTCGACAGCTTTTTCATGAACAGCGGCAATGATCCGCAGCTGCTGATAGCTGATTTTTGCTGTATCCATATTAAGCTTCTTAAACTGTTTTCCGAAATAAGTAATTAACTGTAATGCTTCTTCAAAATGTTGTTCTTTAGCTAAATGAAATGCTTCATGAGAAATTTCATTTAAAGAGGTCCAATCCACCTTGCTTTCAGCCTCTGCCTTCATTCCTCCAGAAAGCATGATGACGATCAAAAAAACAGCCATCCATATTTTCATCCTTGTCCCTCCTGATTCTACTAATAAAACGTATGTTGAGATGGACAAGGATAGACCAAAAAAACAGTCCGGATTACCGGACTGTTTTTCGCAAAGGCTGTTTTCGCATAGAGTGTTGCTATTCGTACGATTTTAGAACACGCATAAAGACTAACTTCGCGGCATCTTTTCTTAAAATTTCCAGCTGTATATTGGTCCGCGATCATCTAATATACATGAGGAAGCAACAATGTTTAAGAAAAGAGCATTCACAAAAGCTCCATTTTCTGAGTTCGCGGCCTAATAACGAGCACATAGGCCAAAAATAGAGACAGGATGCTTAGCCAAAACGTAAAATAGCCAATTTGAGGCATGTAACTCATCAAAGAATAATATTTTGGCATCATTCCAAATACATAGTCGATAACATCATTATGTAAAGTCCATATTCCTGTAATAACAAGATGTCTCATTTTAAATTTGAAATAAGGAGAATATAAAATCCCTTGCAAAGCCATTCCAAAATGAGAACAAATCAGCATATAGCCTTCCCATGGAAGTTGGCCGTCAACCAATAGAACAAGCAGATTCATGACAACTGCCCAGATTCCATATTTAAATAGAGTAACAATGGCCAATGCCTCAAACAACGGGGTATTTTTACGGAAAAGAAAAAATGCCAGAACGATAGTAAAAAATAAACTTGCAGTTGGACTGTCTGGTACGAAAATCAGAAAAATAGAAGGTGTCTCTGCCAGCTGAGGCATGTACCAGTAATAGCCGTAGATCGTGCCAAGAAAATTAATCAAAAACAGAGCAGCGAGTACAGGTTTCTGCCCAAAACCATACAATAATGTCCTCATGACTTTAACCAACCCATTTCTTAAGATGAAAAAGGCTGACGATTCGCCAGCCTCACTTGGAACTAACTTTAGATACAAATTCGGATAACGTTTTTAATTCTTTATCAGTGCCCTTGAAAATTCCTGCAGGCATTTTTTGATACCCTTGCTTGGCAATTTTAGCTATTTCTTCAGGCTTTTTGCCATTGTCAACAAGGGAAGGCGCTGCAGCAGTACCCTGCATATTATCCCCATGGCAGGAAACACAAGTCTGGGCTTTAAAAATTTTATAGCCTTCTGCATTCGTATCGATTTTCACTTCCGCTCTAATTTTACCTTGTTCAGCTGCTTTTTTCCAGTCATGTGTAGAAACTGACTCCCAAGTTAAATAGAACATGGCACAAAAGGCAAGAAGCATCATTCCTACCGTAACAGGTCTTTTATAAGGCCTTCTTTCAGGCCCTCTGTCAAGAAACGGTGCAAGCATCAGGGCACCAACAGCGAGACCTGGTATAACAATAGCACCGAGTACAGTATATGGACCAGAAGCAAACGAGTATTTCAAAAGCTGATATAAAAATAGAAAATACCAGTCCGGCAATGGAATGTATCCGGTATCTGTCGGATCAGCTATTCTCTCAAGCGGAGATGCTTCTGAAATGGTCAGGCACAGATAGCCGACTAAAAAAACTGCTCCAACAAGCCATTCCTTTAAAAGAAAATTGGGCCAGAATGCTTCCGTTTTACCTGGGTATTCCGAATAATCTTTCGGAATATTCGGTTTTCTTATGGCCGGTACGCGTGAATCACCTACGAATTTCATCCCTTTTCCGCGGTGCATCGATTTCCCCTCCCTTATTAAACTGGCTGATCTATTAGATTGATGGGTGATCTTACAATGGACCTGATATTCCCTGTTTTCGAATCATCAGGAAATGCGCGCCCATCAGTCCGAATAATGCAGCAGGAAGGAAGAACACGTGAATAGCGAAGAAGCGGGTCAGCGTTTGGGCACCGACAATTTCATGATGGCCTGCAAGAAGTGTTTTCACCTGGGTCCCAATGAGCGGTGTAGCCTCTGCAATCTGTAGACCTACCTTTGTAGCAAAGAGCGCTTTCATATCCCATGGAAGCAGGTATCCTGTAAAGCCAAGCCCAAGCATAATGAAAAAGATCAGAACACCAACAATCCAGTTAAGCTCGCGCGGTTTTTTGTAGGCTCCCTGGAAAAACACCCTTAGGGTATGCAAAAACATCATTACGATAACAAGACTTGCTCCCCAGTGATGCATGCCACGAACGATTTGTCCGTATGCCACTTCGTTTTGGAGATAATAGACGGATTCCCAGGCATTTTTAATATCTGGAACATAATACATCGTTAGAAACATACCGGAGAGTACTTGAATGACTGTAACAAAGAATGTCAGTCCCCCAAAGCAATAAACAAATGCTGAAAAGTGATGAGCGGGATTTACATGTTCAGGAACTTCGTGGTCGGCTATATCACGCCATAAAGGCGTTACATCAAGCCGTTCGTCAACCCAGTCGTAAATTTTTGACAGCATGATTTAGGCTCCCCCTTTTGGTTTTGCTCCGCCCAGGTAAAGATAGCCGTTTTTCACCTGATGTTCATAGCGGTCAAGCGGCGCCTGCGGAGGGGTTCCGGGAACGTTTGTCCCGTCTTTTTCATACCTGCCTCCATGGCAAGGACAATAAAACCTGTTTGGCATGCTGGGGTCGCCTTTCCAGTTTACCGTGCATCCGAGATGCTTGCAGACGGGAGACAGCGCAATAATTTCGCCTTTTTTGTCCTTGTAAACCCAGGCGGATTTGGATACATCTGATTTGTACCAGGCATCCGTTTGTTTAATTTTGTAGTCAAATCGCTTTGGCTCTTCTGTTATTTCATCAACCTTTACAACTTGGACAAAACCCTGTGCTGCAGCTGGTTCCAGCACTGGATCCAGGGCAAAACGAATCAATGGCATGGATATTCCGGCAGCCATAAAACCGCCTACACCAGTAAGTGTGTAATTCAAAAATTGACGTCTTGAAACGTCAGGCTTTCTCTCGCTCATCTAATCCCCCCTAAGGTCCATTGCAGTTAATGGCAGAAAATACTAAAAAATCTATAAACTAGGACATTTTAATGATATATCAATCTATTAGCAAGGTCAATATCATCCTTTTTTAGAAAATACCATTAAATGCAAAGGCTTACATCATCCCCTCCACAACTGTAACAAAATGTTCATAATTTGGCCTGTTTGATCAGTGACGAGCTTTTGCAAATAGGATTCATCCATCTCTTCAAAAGGGATGTATGGTGTCCAAATAAGCCGGCTTTTAAAATCAAATTCTCCTTCTTTCCAACATTCGTCGTATGTAATATAAAAAATATACTTAAATCTAGCGGAAAGCTCACTTTCCCACATCGTAAGCCGTGCTGCTATATTTTCTTCTGCAGCAACATAAGTAAAAGGAGGAAGAAGCAAAACCCGGCCTGCCAAATTCCTTTCCAATTCACTGCAAATAATGGATGAAAATTCAGCTTTTGCTGCTGCTCTCTTCATTGACCCATCAAATGAAAGAGGTCTAAGGGGGACAAGCACTGTATCAAAATAACTTTCTTCCTGTAAATAAAGCTTCATATCTTTTGACGTCCAATTCATTTCCGCTGGCACCCGCTTTACAGAATATTTAAAATCTTCTATTCTTCTATTTTACCTCATCTCCTTTGAAATGTTTATCTTTTCCATCTCCTGTTTTCAGTAACTTTCTTTTATCAAAATGGTACTTTTTTCACAAATCTAATCAGGATTTATTCCACTAAAAAAGAAAGAGCTCATATCAGCTCTTTCTCATCATTTAAAATTATTATTTTAATCTAAACCAAATTTTTTAATTTGGCAGTCAGTTCTTGGAAGGCTGATTCATCATGTCTGTCCAATGCTGCATCAATGGCATTAAGGAGTTTTTCTTTTTGAAACGTTCTGATCGAGGTTTCAAGAACTTTCTCCGCTACAACGCGATCCTTGTCATTCATTGTATAATGCTTTGGCATGAATGGATTAGGCTCTAAAACAACGGCAAATTGCGGTGATTGATAACTAGAACGGAAATTCAGCTGAATAAACAGCTCTTCTTCACGGTTCAGCCGGATATCATGAAAAGATTTTTCCGCGTCTGTCGTCATAACGTTTTCTTTATAGAACCGGAAAGGAACTTCTTCAACACAATGGGTTGACATGATGATGCCTCTTGGACAATATTGGGCTTGCTCTACAAAATGCACTTTTTCCATCAGTGCGTCATGGCTCATCAGATAGTTTAGAATCCAAACACACTCTCTTCGCTTCAGCTGATAATGATTCAAAAACCACCTGATAAAATCCTTCTTCTCGTTGACAGATACAGGGGCCGTCATCATACATCCCTCCTCTGCATGACCGCGAAATCTTATTATGAGATTTCAACAAGTTAAAAACGAATTCCTGCTAATTAACTAATAAAATCATCTTCCAATTGCATCAAAATCGTTTGGATTTCGACATTTGCAGGGTCTAATTCAAGGGCTTTTTCAAATAATTTTTTAGCTCCCTTACGATCTCCCTCTTCGATAAGAAAATAACCATATTCTATCAGAAAATCCTGTTCATCGTTAAAAAATCTATATGCTTTCTTATAATTGTCTGATGCCTCTGAAAATTCTTCTATTTTGTTATAGGCTTTTCCAAGCTGCCAGAAGTATTGGGGATCCTCTTCTCCCAGTCTCATCACTTCACCGATCAATTCGATCACTTCTTCAAACCTCTCCTGCTGCATCAGAATGCTGGATAAGGTTAATACAGCTTCAGCATGACCTGGATCTATGGCTATGCCTGTCCTGAGAAAATTTTCGGCTTCTTCAGGAGAATGGTTTTTCAGTGCAATTTTTCCTCCGTAAATAAACAATTCCTTATTCAGCTCATCTACTTTTACGCCTTCTTTTACTGTTTCAAGACTTTCTTCAAGCATTCCATCCTGCTCATAGGCTTTAGCAAGAATTAAATAAAGAGAAGAAAAGTCTGGATCGAGTTCTTTCAGTTTAGTAAGCTGTTTAATGGCTGTTTCAGGAATACCTGCTTGAAGGGCTGTTACCCCATAGCTGAACAGGGAGTGCAAATCAAGCTGATCTTCCTGCACTTTTTCGTAGTAAGGAAGAGCGTCTTCAAATCGGCCCGCACTGCTTAGGGCTTCTGCAAGTCTTTCTTCAATATTGACACCTGCTACTTGCTTTCCTGACCTGAGCGCTTCCTCATAATATCTGATCGCTTTTAAATCATTGCCATTTTGAAAATAAAACTCTCCAAGTGCAAAATCAATTAATGACTCATCAGGAAGAAGCCTTTTTGCTTCTTTCAGTTTCTGTTCACTCACTTCATGAAGGCCCTGCATCTGATAAAGATCAGCCTGAAGAAGAAGAGACTGCGGATAGGCGTCATCGTCTGTTTTGATTTTTTCCAGAATTCCAACAGCTTCATCCTCACGTTCAAGATCAATATATACATCCGCAAGCAAAAGGGAAATATCGGCTTCCTCAGGATAAAGCAAGTTTAAATCGGTCAATATGGACAAAGAAAGCTCCGGGTTTCCCCATTCATAATACTTCTCCGCCAAAAGAAATTTATCTTCATCATGGAGCTGGCCTTCTATTTCGGAAAGAATATTCAAGCCTTCTTCCACTTGTCCTGTTTCAACTAATTCTATAGCTTCTTGTATTGTTTTAAGCTTCATATTGATTCCTTTCTATCATGCTTTATCCAAATCTTTTGATCATTGGTATAAAGCATTCTTCCCCGTACCCCGGTGGAAAAGTGATCTGGCTGCCGGCTTTTAATACTCGGTTTTTATGAACCGTTACTGCCGGAATAGTAATATCATAATCCAGAACAGGTTCAGTTTCAACCAAACCGCACCTTTCGCCCGATTCATACAAATTGTAGTCAACTGCACCTCCCGTCCGTATTTCTCCTTTGTCTGGATAGATGCCAAGCAACATTAGCATTTCCTTTGACAGCCTTTTATGTTCTAAAGGAGTAAAGGGTAGAGATGATATTCCATGATCCAACGAAATGATCTTCCATAAGCTCTTTGTCTTCCCGCTTCTCAGTCTGCTTCTTTTGCTTCCCTTTAAGCGCGGTATGAGAATGGAGGGAAAAGCAGACATGGCATCTTTTATCCAGCCCCACGGAACCGTATGCAATTCTTTTTCCTCAGTGATGTCCAAAAATATGATGGAGATTTTCAGTTTTTTGCATTTTCTCAATAAGGAAGGGCTGAGCCTTTTTACAGGAATTTCAGCAGCGAGGTAATAATCAATCGGAGAATTGATAAACAGCTGCCTCTGAGCAGCTGCTTTCTTCTCAAGCTCCCCTTCGAACTGTACTTTGGCTGCAGTAATCAAAGCGGTGCACCCGGAGTTAAGAATATTTTGGATAAAGTATTCCTTGAATTCAATGAAAGAAAACGAATCATTCAGCGTATAATCGAACATCACATGTCCCGGGGTCATCATATAAGTGCTTGCATTAAACCGGATAAATTGGTACTCATCAAGCGTTTTTTTCATTAGACAGATCCGACTGCTGTCAACAAGCAGGGAGGCAGAGTCTATTTTTCCGTTATGAAGAACATTTGCATTATCTATTATATATGGCATCCGTTCCCCCACCTTAAATTGTTCTTAAGACAGGCTATGAAGGAAGCTGAATACTTATGACAGCATGCAAAATTAAAGCGGAAATCCTATAAAGGGACTTCCGCTTTAATTTAATAGCTTACTCGCTTTAAATCGTTAAAGAAATCAGGGTACGATACTTGTACGGCTTTTTCTTCAATTAACTTTATTTCCTGCTCTGCTATACAGGAAGCGATGGAAAGCATCATTCCAATACGGTGATCGCCGTGGCTTGATACCTCCTCGCCACCCCTCAAGCTTGCTTTTCCGCGAATGATCATCCCATCCTCAGTTGGTTCAATTTCTGCTCCCAGCTTGTTGAGTTCGTTCACTACTGTGTCAATACGGTTCGTTTCTTTCACTTTCAATTCTTCCGCATCTTTAATAACAGTTGTTCCTTCAGCTTGAGTTGCCAAGAGGGCAATAATCGGTATTTCATCGATCAGCCTTGGAATAAGATCTCCCGAGATGGTTATCCCCTTGAGACTGGAAGTTCTGATCGTGATATCTGCCATAGGCTCAAATTCCATGGATGCCTCATCATATTTTATTTCCATATCAGCACCCATTTCTTTTAGAACGTCAATCATCCCAGTCCGGGTAGGATTCATCCCTACTCTCTTTAAAACCAGTTGACTTTCCGGAACTATAGCTCCTGCTGCCAGGAAAAAAGCAGCTGAAGAGATATCTCCGGGAACTTCAATGTCTGTAGCCTTTAGAACTTGGCCGCCTTTTATAGATACAGACAGCCCGCTCTCTTCTACATCTGCTCCGAAAACTTTCAGCATTCTTTCTGTATGATCCCTGGATTTATAGGGCTCCACAACAGTGGTTGTTTCTCCTATCGCGTTAAGCCCTGCCAGTAAAATGGCAGATTTCACCTGAGCACTTGCTACAGGTGAGGAATATTGGATTCCAGAAAGGCTTCCCCCTCTAATGGAAAGAGGTGTGTAATTTCCGCTTCCTCTGCCATCAATACTAGCTCCCATCAGACGAAGTGGCTCAGTTACCCTTGCCATAGGCCTTTTCGCGATTGATTCATCTCCGGCTAGGCAAAAATGGTAAGGCAATCCGGCAAGAATGCCCATGATGAGTCTCGTTGTTGTACCAGAGTTTCCAGTATCAAGCAGTTCAGAAGGCTCCTTGATTCCTGAAAGACCTTTTCCTTTAATTTTAACGGCGGAATCTGTTATTTCTATGTCTACGCCCATTTTCCTGAAACAGGAGACAGTACTCAGGCAATCTGCTCCCATTAAAAAATGGGTAATCGTTGTTTCTCCTTCTGCAATGGCTCCGAACATGACAGCACGATGTGAAATAGACTTGTCTCCCGGAACCGCTATTTCACCTTCCAGACGGTTTACTTTTTTCAGTATCATTTGCTTCACTCCACTTTAACTGATGGGGTTTTTTATTGTGTTTTTGTAACTTGATCATTGAATGGATGACTTGTATAAGCCTCATCCGAAGAATGTTTCGTAATCCGTATACTTTTCCAGACAAATTTTAGCCTTTTCCCGATCTTTTTCTGTCTGAAAGCTGATTCTTAAGACTCCATAAATTTCTTCTCTCGTTTCAATAATACGAATGTTTGTTATACTGATTTTTTCTTTGGCAAGATAGCCGGTAACTTCCGAAATGACACCAGGATAGTCAGGCACGTCGGCATATAAGTCATGAAAAGAAGGAATAGCCCCTTCCTTCTTCGCAGGCAGACCGTCGCGAAAAGCCTTCGCTTTTTCAAAATACGTGTAAATTTCATCTTCATTTTCATCTTCAACATATGATTTAATGCGGTTCATTTCAGCCATCCAGTCCTCAAACAGTTTCATCATGTACTCTCTGTTTTGAAGAAGAATATCTCTCCACATTGCAGGATTGCTTGACGCAATTCTTGTAATATCCCTGAACCCGCCTGCAGCCAAGGGTTTAATCAAAGGAAAATCATTTTCATAGTACTCCGCCTGATGGACAAGACTCGCTGCAACGATATGAGGGAAGTGACTAATCACTCCAGTCACTCTGTCATGTTCTTCCGGCTGCATTTCCACAAATTGCGCTTTCGTGCCTTCAAGAAGTTTTTTTAAAAGTTCAATGTTTTCCTGGTTTTCCCCAGATTCAGGCGTCAGTATGTAGAATGCATTTTCAAAGAGATGAGCTTTTGCAGCAGTGACACCTGATTTATGGCTTCCCGCCATAGGATGCCCGCCGATAAAAGTAGTTTCTTTCGGAAGGGTTTTTCGCGCATACTCCGTTATTTTCCGTTTTGTGCTGCCGGCATCTGTAATGATCACCTTTTCCAAAAGTGGAGCAGCCGCTAAACGATCGATAATCTTCAATGATTGCTCAACTGGAGCAGAAAGAAAGATAAAATCAGCGTCTTTGGCACCTTCCTCAATACTCGATGCGGTCTTATCCACTACCCCCAGCCTTTTGGCTGTTTCTGCCTGTTCAGGGAGAATGTCATAACCGATAATTAGGCAATCCTTATGTATTTTCTTAATAGCCAGTGCTATGGATCCGCCTATCAGTCCAAGTCCGGCAATAAAAATTCTCTTATGCATTTTCGTCACCTTGCTTATCCACTAGAAGTATGTAGCAGCCGCTCACAAAAGAGGCCTTTAATCTAAAGTTTACGGAATGAAAAGAAAGAGGTGAAATTTTTTCACCTCGAAAATTTATACTATTTGCCTGAAAGTAGATGTTTTCGCAAAGATTATTACTATAATTATCAGATGTACATTTTCTCTAAATTTATCTACTTGGATATATAAACAACAAAGTTTAAGAAAAGAGCCTTAATAGCTCAATAATCTCGTTATTTTGCTCTTCGCTGCCGATTGTTATGCGCAGAGATGTCGGAAAACCGAGGGCTGCTCCGGAACGGACGATGTACCCTTGTTCAAGAAGCTTTTGAAACATCTCATTGGCATCTCTTTTAAAATCGATCAAGATAAAATTACCTTCGGAAGGAAAATAGGAAATATTCATTTCTTCACAGAAACGATAGTATTGTTCACGGCCTTTTTTGTTTCTTTCCCTGCAATCAGTAATAAATGCCTGATCTTTCAGTGCTGCTAAAGCTGCTGCCTGTGCCAGCCTGCTCGTGTTAAACGGTTCTCTTGCAGGCTCCATGCCCTGAATCAGTTCCTCGCTTGCGATACCGTAGCCAATTCGAAGAGCAGCCAGTCCATAAGCTTTAGAAAATGTTCTAAGTATGATTAAATTCTGATACTGATCAAGCAAAGGAACGGTGTCAGGATAATCTTCAGCTGTTACATATTCTCTGTATGCTTCATCAGAAACCACAAGAACGTGTTTTGGTACTCTTTCCATAAACGATAAAAATGATTGCTCATTTATATATTTGCCAGTTGGATTATCTGGACTGCATAGCCAGACTACCTTTGTATTTTTGTCAATGTTTGCAATCATTTCGTCAAGGTTGTGCTCCCCGTTTACAACAGGCACTTCCCTGATTTCCGCTCCTTCAATAACTGCATTGTGGCGGTACTGGGGAAAAGTCGGTAATGCAATAACCGTATTTGACTCTTTATCAAGAAGGGACCTGCAAATGATTTGGACTATCTCGTCAGATCCGTTGCCAAAAATAAGCTGCTTTTCTTTAACACCAAGAAATTTGGAGAGCTCTTCTCTTAAAGCAGCACTGTAGCCATCTGGATAAAGGACCAGCTGCTTAATCTCTTCTTCAAGAGCAGGAGCCACTTTTTCAGAACAGCCATATGGATTTTCGTTTGATGCGAGTTTTACTACCCTGTCCAGGCCGTATTCCTTTTTAACTTCTTCGATTGGTTTGCCAGGCTGATATGGCTTCAGACTGCGCAGCTGTGTTTTGATTTCCATTTGTACAACCCCTCTCAAAATTAAGCGGACGTGACAAATGTTTGGGCATACTCCTTCAATTCGTCTACTGCCTCCTTGCGGGACCGCTCATCTAAAAGCCTTTCCTGAAGGGACTCGATTTTCTTGATTAGAGCGCTGCCTACAATGACACCATCACATACCTTATTCATTTTTTCTGCCTGTTCACCTGAAGAGATGCCAAATCCGACCGCAACAGGGATTGAGGCAATCGACTTGACTTCTTTAATAAAAGAAAATACGTTTTCGTTAAATTCCTTGCGCTCACCTGTTACTCCCAGGGATGACACGCAATAAAGAAAGCCATCTGCTTTACCGGCAATTCTTTCTAAACGGCCTGAAGAAGTTGGTGCAGCCATTGAAATAAAATAAATATTTTCTTCTTTGCACCGTTTTCGCATTTCATCGCTCTCTTCAAATGGCATATCAGGAATGAGCAGGCCATCCACTTCATTTTTGCGCATTAAAGCGAAGAAGCGTTCTTCTCCTAATTGTAACACAGGATTATAATACGTAAAGAGGATTATTGGAATGTTTACACCCCTTTCTCTCATTACTGGCACGAGCTCCATTGCTTTTACGATGTTCATGCCCTGTTTGAGAGCCCGCTTGGAGGCTCTTTGAATAACAGGTCCGTCTGCAAGCGGATCAGAATAAGGGATTCCAAGCTCTATCGCAGTTGCACCAGCTTCCTGTAAAGCAAGTGACAGGTCGATTGTGATTTCCGGCGATGGATCTCCTGCTGTTATAAATGGAATAAACATTTTTTTTCCGAGATTCGTCTGTTCTTGAAATACGTTCGTCATTCTCCCTGTCCTCCCTTACTATTCTCCATTAAGGTATGAACATCCTTGTCTCCTCTACCAGATAAGCAAACAAGAATGATGTCATCCTCATTCATTTCCTTAGCTGCATCAAAAGCTTTGGCAAGGGCATGGGCTGATTCAATGGCAGCAAGTATGCCTTCTTCTCTGGCTAAAAGCCCTAAGGCTTCAAGAGTCTCATCGTCTGTAGCATGCAAATAGGTAACACGCTTTGAATGGGCAAGGTAGGCATGCTCCGGCCCTACACCTGGATAATCAAGACCCGCTGAAATCGAATACGGCTCAATGATTTGCCCAAATTCATCCTGAATTAAATACGTCAGTGAACCATGAATCACACCGTTTGTGCCTTTCGTAATTGTCGCAGCATGCTGATCAGTATCAACGCCTTTTCCTGCCGCTTCAACTCCAATCAGTTCAACCTCATCATTAATAAAGCCATGAAACATCCCGATCGCATTGCTTCCTCCGCCAACGCAGGCAAATACTTTGTCCGGAAGTCTTCCAGCCATCTCAAGCATTTGTTTTTTTGATTCAATGCCAATGATTTTTTGAAATTCCCTAACCATTAAAGGATAAGGGTGAGGACCTACGACAGAACCTATCATATAGAAATGGTCTTCACAATGCTGCACCCAATAGCGGATTGCCTCATTTGTGGCATCTTTAAGCGTTCCATTTCCGCTTGAAACCGGAATGACCTCTGCTCCGAGGAGTTTCATTCTGAAAACATTCAGCTGCTGTCTTCTCACATCTTCTTCGCCCATGAAAACCTTACACTCCATGCCAAACTTGGCAGCAACTGTAGCAGAAGCTACACCATGCTGTCCTGCACCGGTTTCAGCGATAATTTTTGTTTTTCCCATTCTTTTTGCAAGCAATGCCTGTCCGATCGCATTATTGATTTTATGGGCGCCAGTATGGTTTAAATCTTCTCTTTTCAAATAGATTTTAGCTCCGCCCAGTTTTTTGGATATATTTTCAGCGTAAGTCATAGCAGTGGGTCTGCCTGTATATTCTTTGAAAAGCTGATGGTATTCTTCTAAAAACGATTCGTCGTTCATGCATTCTTCAAATGCTTTTTCTAGTTCTTCTAAAGGCTGCATAAGTGTTTCAGGAACAAATTTGCCCCCAAATTTTCCGAATCTCCCTTTTTTATCAGGCAGTAGTGTCATGATTCATCACCTTTTCTTCGAATAGTTTTATTTTGTCTTTCGATTTTCTTCCCTTATCTTCAATGCCGCTTGCTAAGTCTAATCCTTCAGGTCCCCTTTTCATCAATTCAGAAACGTTTTCAGGTGAAAGTCCTCCTGCAATGAAACACTTTTTATTGTTTTTTCCTGCATGATCTGTAACCTCTCTGACAATGCTCCAGTCAAAAGTTTTGCCAGTTCCCCCGTATGCTTCCTTTGTCTTCGAGTCAACAACAAAGCCATCTGCAGCACATTGAAACCGATCCATTTCTTTTAACACGTCTTCATGTGAGGAAATGGCTTTCCAAACTTCAAGGCCTGTTTCTTCTTTCAGTTTGACAAGAAAAGCAGGCTCCTCATCTCCATGACATTGAATGACACTGATCGGGAGCTTGGAAATGACCTCCTTTACCTCTGATAAAGCAGGATTAACAAAAACAGCTGCAAGCTTTTTTCTGCCTAATTCAATGTTTTCCAGCCACTTTTGAACATTTTCGGGTTCAACCCTTCGTTTGCTGTCGGCAAATATTAGTCCCAGGTAATCTGCGTTTGATGATACAGAAGCTTCTAAATCCTCCTGCGAGCTGTTGCCGCAATATTTAATAAGCGGCTTTTTCATTTTCATTTTCTCCAAACAAGCTTTCAATAGCCTTCGACTGATCATCTTTGCGCATCAGCGACTCCCCTACAAGTACGGCATTTGCCCCGTAACGTTCCACTTTTTTAATATCTTCAAACGTATAAATTCCGCTTTCGCTTACCACTACAGAATCCTTAGGCATTATTGCCGCTGAATGGGAAAGCTGTTCAATGTTTGTTTCAAATGTCGCTAAATTCCTGTTGTTCACTCCGATAACCGGTGGAGTGAAAACATTCAGAATGCCTTCAAGCACCTCTCTTGAATGAACCTCCACAAGCGCATCCATTCCTGATTCTTTTGCTTCCAGAAAAAGTTCATACAGTTTTTGTGCTTCCATTGCCTCCCCAATCAACAGAATGGCATCAGCACCGATCAGCTTGGATTCTTTCACCTGTACACTTGAGATGATAAAATCCTTCCTCATAACAGGGATATTGACCGCTCCTTTGACTTCAGTCAAAAACTCTCTTTTTCCTTGAAAAAAACGTTCATCAGTCAAAACGGAAATACAGTCAGCTCCCCCTTTTTCATATTGCCGTGCTATATCAGCCGGATGAAAATTCTCTTTGATCAGCCCTTTTGAAGGAGAAGCTTTTTTCACTTCTGCGATGAGTCCAAGCCGGCGGGTCGGCTTTTTTAGAGCTTCTTCAAACGAACGTGAAGCAAAATTTGCATTTTCCGGCATGACAAGCGTTTTTAATTCCTCTTTTTTATGATTCAGTATAGTTTCAAGCATATTTCTCCTCCTTTTTTTTCATCATTTTATTTAGGTGATATAAAGCTGTTCCGTCCTCTAAAGCTCTAAGACTATCAGCAACCCCCAATTCGATGCTTTCGGCTTGGCCAGCTGTATATAGACCCGCTCCTGCATTCAGTGCAATAATATTTCTTGCACTTTCATTCCCATTCCCTGAAAAAGCATTCAAAATAACATTTGCGCTTTCAGCAGGGTTTGAAACCTGAATGTCTTTTAATAAGCCGCGCTCAAGGCCAAATTGCTCAGGTGAAATGCTATAACGGCGAATGCTGCCATTTTTCACTTCCACTGCATCAGTAATTTCGGAGATGCTGCATTCATCAAGTCCATCTCTTCCAGTAAGAAGGAGAGCTTGTTCCGTTCCGAGCTCAAGAAGAGCCTCTGCCATTAGCGCTGCATAGTGGTTTGAGAATACGCCAATCATCTGCCTTTTTGCCCCTGCAGGATTTGCAAGAGGGCCAAGGAGATTAAAAATGGTTCTGAAACCAATATCTTTTCTCGGTTCAACAGCATGCTTCATCGACGCATGATAGATGGGTGCAAATAAAAAGCTCATATTGTATCGGTCCAGTGCCTCAATTGCTTCTTCAGGTGTTTTCTGAGGTGTAATTCCGAGATGCTCAAGAACATCCGCACTTCCGCTTTTTGAAGAAAAAGATCTGTTGCCGTGCTTTGCGACTTTAACTCCCAAAGATGCCATCACGATCGATGAAGCTGTTGATATGTTAAACGTGGATGCTCCATCGCCTCCAGTGCCACATGTATCCATTACTTCTTCCTTATGCTGAATGGAAAGCATTCTTCTTCTCATTGCTTTAGTAAATCCCACAATTTCTTCCACTGTTTCGCCTCTTAGGCGCATAATGGACAGCAGGCTTGCAATCTGGCTCGGGCTTGCTTCTCCACTCATCATTCTGTTCATAATATCCATTGATTCTTGTTCGTTAAATACGGCACCTTCAACGGCCTGCTTGAGTATGGATTTCACGAATCTCACCCTCTCCAAAATGTTTTTCTGCCAGTTCAATTGCTTTAAGCAATGCACTTGCTTTATTCTCTGTTTCTTCATATTCAAGTTCAGGCACGGAATCTGCTACAATTCCCGCTCCCGCCTGAACATGGGCATATCCATCGTTAACTACGGCGGTCCTGATCGTAATGCAGGAATCAATATTTCCATCAAATCCGATATATGCCACACACCCTGCATAGTGGTCCCTTGCACTATCTTCAAGCTCTTGAAGTATCTCCATAGCTCTAATCTTCGGGGCCCCTGAAACAGTACCAGCAGGAAATGCAGCCATCAAAGCTTTAGTTGGATGCACATCTTTTTTTAACTTTCCGGTTACTTTTGATAGAAGATGGATGACATGAGAAAAGTAAACAGGCTCCATAAATTCTTCTGTTTTCACAGAATGATATTCTGCTACTTTTCCAATATCATTCCTGGCCAAGTCAACCAGCATTAAATGTTCGGCTTTTTCCTTTTCATCCTGCAGAAGATCCCGAGATAGCCGAGTGTCTTCTTCAGGGCTGTCTCCTCTTCTTCTTGTTCCCGCAATAGGATGAATTTCAAGATGGCCTTCTTTTACATGAATTAAACGTTCAGGAGAGCTGCCAACCAATTCGGTTTCTCCAAGCTTTAAGTAAAATAAGTAAGGCGACGGATTAACGTTTCTTAAAATACGGTACAAATCAAAACCATCTACACTGACCGGGATCGAGAATCTTTGTGACAGGACAGCTTGAAAGATGTCGCCAGCATGAATGTATTCCTGAATTTTTTCTACCTTTTCAGTAAACTCTTCTTTTGTATAGTTGGACTTGACATTGGAAAAATCTACTTTCCCTTTATCAAGAGGCGGAAGAAACAAACTATCAAGTTCTCTCCCTTTTTTCAGCTCCTGCAAATATTGATCCAGTTTTTTTTCTGCAGCAGCATATTTCTGCCGAAGCTCAATTTCTGAATGGTCTTCTTTTAAATGGACGTAATGAATGAAAAACAATTCTTTTTCCAAATGATCATAGCTGGCGATCGTTTCGCATATCACAAGCTGGCATTTTGAAGCTCCTTCAGCCTCCTTGCTATCCAGCTGAATCTGTTCAAAAGCTGAAACGGCTTCATAACCTATATAGCCAACTGCACCGCCTGTAAACGGAATAGGGATCTCAGGAACGGAGACATTTAAATACTCCTCAATATCCTGAAAAATTTCAGGAAAAGTCTCTGACTGACAGATTGGCTCATTTTCTTTGTTATATAAGATAAATTGATCCTCATTCTCATTGATTGTGTATAAAGGATTCAGTCCAATGAATGAGTATCTGGACCAATTTGAGTTTCTGTCATTGCTTTCAAGCAAATAGACAGCATCTTTGCGCAATGATTGGAAAAGCTGGATTGGTGTAAAGGTGTCTACTTTGTATCTTTTAATGATCGGGATCATTTTGTTCGTTTTGGATTGGTTTAAAAAAGATGTAAAAGATGTGGATTTCAAAATGCTCACTCCTCGGTTTTAATGAGGAGAATGAGGAAAAAGAGGTATAGGAAATACGCTATGGATATCAAACGGCTAAAGGGCTTTAACCGTTCAATAAAAAAACCCAAAAACGTGAGCGTTCATGACGCTTTCTGTTTTTGGGTAGTTTAAATCCGCGCAATACAAGAAAGTATCCGCACCTCAAGCTCTGCTCATTCTCTGCTACCCTAAACTCTCTGCTATTCTCAACTAAACTATACTTTCTTGATCTTGTGTTTTATGGTAGTATACAATACGTTTTGTTGTCAACCTGTATGATTAATATTATTGTTTATTCATTGTTTTTTAGCTGCTAGATCCGGCCTGAGGCAGACAGCTTTATTTTGATAGATATGCTTAATTTCATCCTGTTTCAGCTCCGTTTCTGCCGTCAGCATAATTCTGATGCATTTCGGCAGGCTCCCATGTACATCTATTTCCTGCATGCACATGACAGGAACCATATCCCACCCTTTTAGCTTCCTTAATGCTTTAGCAGGAAAAGCCGCTTTTAGATCCGTTGTCATGGAAATAAAAACATTTACAACCATTTCAGGCTGCAGATTGTTTATATCTGCTATTTCTCTTATAAGCGCTTCAGCTGCACTCACAATTTCCTGTTCGCTATCGTTCTCAACTGTTGTGGCTCCCCGTATGCCTCTGTTCATCGGTGTACCTCCGCTCTCCATTCATTTAACAGCTCTAATAGCTGCTGTCTGGAAAAAGCATGCTTCTCTGCGCGGCCAAACTCTTTGAGCAGGATCATGTAGATGACGCCTGATTCAGCTTTTTTATCCTTTTCCATAGCGCTGATAAACTTTTCGCTGCTGATATCATCTGGGAGCGATACAGGAAAACCAAGCTCTTTAAACCATGAAACATTTTCCTGCAGCTTAAGATCAGCATGATTTGTTTTTTCACTTAGCCACAATGCAAAAATCATGCCAGCTGCTACAGCATCACCGTGAGAAATTCTTCCATACCCTAAGAGTTTCTCAAGAGCATGCCCTAGTGTATGGCCAAAATTCAAATAGCTTCTTACACCTTGCTCCCGTTCATCCTCAGAAACGATTGAGGCTTTGATTGAAATACCCATGCTGATTAATTCAACCAGAAGATTCTGCGATAAAAATTGAATATCCCTTACCTTTGAATGAAGCATTTCGTACATGTCCTTATCCTTTATAAAGGCATGTTTTATGACCTCTGCCAGTCCTGATCTTAATTCATCAAGTGGAAGAGTACGAAGAAACGCCGTATCATAAATAACCGCTAAAGGCTGGTAAAAGGCTCCGATCATGTTTTTGCCTTCAGGATGATTAATTCCTGTCTTTCCCCCAACTGCGCTGTCATGGGCAAGCAGGGTCGTAGGAATTTGAACGAATGGGATGCCCCTCATATAGGTTGCTGCAAAAAATCCGGCCAAATCCCCTATTACTCCTCCACCGAAAGCCAAAACAACCGATTTTCTGTCCAGCCCTTCACGAAGGGCGAAGGTTTGGATATCATAAAAAACTTCAAATGACTTTGCTGCTTCACCGCTTTTGGTGACATATTTGCACCAGCCAGCTATTTTTCCGGCAGCTGACTCTATTTGATTTCCATAGAATTGATTCACATTTTCATCAGTCACAATTAATAGTTTGGAAGGACTCATTCCGGAAGCTTCAAGAACCTCCTGAAGCTTTCCAAAGACCCCATCGCCAATCAGGACTGGATAGGAGGAACTTCCAGCATTTACTTGAATGTTTTTCATCAAAATCCCCTCGCGTAGTCTCTCATTTTCCGGATATTTTCCTGAATCAGATCCATACGGTCAACTCCAAATTGTTCGACAAGAGCTTTTGCCGTTTCCCATGCGACAACTGCTTCCGCAACAACACTTGCAGCAGGAACTGCACAGCTGTCAGAACGCTCAATACTCGCAGAAAACGTCTCTTTTGTTTCAATGTCAACACTTTGAAGCGGTTTGTATAAAGTCGGAATCGGCTTCATTACCCCCCTTATAATTAAAGGCATTCCTGTCGTCATTCCGCCTTCAAAGCCGCCAAGACGATTTGTCTTCCTGTAGTAGCCGAGCTCTTCACTCCAGGCAATTTCATCATGTACCTCACTGCCCGGTTTTTCTGCCGCCTCAAATCCAATGCCGAATTCTACTCCTTTAAAGGCATTAATGCTAACGATGGCAGCAGCAATTTTGGCGTCAAGCTTTCTATCGTAATGAACATAGCTTCCTACACCTGGCGGCATCCCTTCAACGATGACCTCTACAATTCCGCCAATCGAATCTCCGTTTTCCTTCGCTTCGTCGATGGCTTTCATCATCTTTAGAGAAGCCTCTTCATCTGCACAGCGTACTGGAGAATTCTCTGTTAGCTGATTCAGCTCTTCAATAGTTTCAAAGGAAGGATTAGCTTTTACACCGCCAATTTCCCGCACATGAGCCGTTACTTTTATGCCGCATTCTGAAAGTATTTTTCTTGCAACAGCACCTACTGCAACCCGCACAGTTGTTTCCCTTGCTGAAGATCTCTCCAGAACATTTCGCATATCTCTGTGGCCGTATTTAATAGCACCATTTAAATCAGCGTGGCCTGGTCTCGGTCTTGAGATTTGCCGTTTCATTTCTTTTTCTTCTTCTTCACTGATTGGGGCTGCCCCCATAATTTTTGTCCAATGAGTCCAGTCTTTATTTTCCACAACAAGAGCTAGAGGTGAGCCAAGCGTAACTCCATGGCGTATTCCGCTGAGAAGCTGAACCTGGTCCTTCTCAATCTGCATGCGCCTTCCTCTTCCATAACCCTTTTGTCTTCTTGCCAAATCTTCATTAATATCTTGATCCAATAATTTAAGGCCTGAAGGAACACCCTCTACAATGGCTGTAAGCTGGGGTCCATGCGATTCACCAGCAGTCAAATATCTCATCATCTTTTCTCCCTTCAACGCATTAACGCTTTTATGTATAAATAAACTTTTATGTAATACTATATCATACTAAGCGTGTAAAATGTAGGTGAATTGTTTAACTTTAACGGTTTCGCGTAAAAAGGCTGTGTGATTAGTTCGGATCGTTCTTTATCTTTTTTCATAAAAGAATGTATCAACTGAGTGAAGACCATATTTTTCAGGATGAAATATCTGTTCGGTGCTTCCCACAAATAAAATACCGCCTTTTTTTAAGGAATCGCTAAACTTTTTATAAAGCAATTCTTTTGCCTGTTCAGTAAAATAGATAAGGACGTTACGGCAAACAATCAGATCAAAATCCTTTTCAAATTCGGCTGATAATAAATTTTGCTGTTTGAAAACTGCCATATTTTTTATCTCCGGCTTAATGTGATAAAGATCATTTTTCCTTATAAAATAATTGGCTTTCATTTCTGCGGACACTTCCTGCAGCGATCTTTCCGGGTAAATGCCTATTTTCGCTCTAGCTATTGCATTCTTGTCTATATCGGTTGCCAGTAATTGAATCGATGCTGCTTTGAAGTAACTCAGCATCATCATTGCAAGCGTATATGGCTCCTCTCCTGTTGAACAGGCCGCACTCCAAAGCTTTATTTTTTTATCCTTAATTAAATCAGGCAAAATCATCCGTTCAAGAATTTCCCATCTTTTTCTGTTGCGGTAAAACTCTGATACATTAATAGTCATCCGATCAAGAAATTCTGCCAGAAGTTCTTCATTTTCCATCAGAGCTTTGTAAAACTCCTGAAAAGAGCTGAACCCCCTTTTTTGAAAAAGGGAAGTCAGTCTCCTTCTCATTTGAGCCTCTTTGTATAGCGCGAGGTCAATACCTGTTTTTTCATTCATCTTTTTTATAAAAAGTAAATAATCATCCATAACCATTTCTCCCAAATACGATAAACTTTAACAATTTAAGTATATCTTATGGAAATACCCGTGTCTTTAAGGAGCCATAGATTAATTTCTTTTCTTAAACTTTGTTGCTCATGACCCTATATTACGATCTCGAAACCAATTGGCAGGGCAAAAACTTTAAGAAAAGATGCCCCGATGCTAGTCTAAATGCGTGATAAAAGCATTTACGAACAACAACAATCTCTTTGGAGACAGCCTTGCGAAAACAGCAAAATAAAAAACCAGCCAAAGGCTGGTTTTACTCAATATACCCACTTGCTAATATTTTGCTCGTACTCATTTAATTCTTCTTGTTTGAAAAACAGGCCAATCTCACGTTCTGCGCTTTCAGAAGAATCGGAGCCATGAATAATATTTTTACCTACAATTATGCCAAAATCCCCTCTGATTGTTCCAGGCAGCGCTTCCTTCGGATTTGTTTTACCCATCATTTGGCGTGTTACTTCAATGACATTTTCCCCTTGCCAAACCATTGCGAAAACTGGTCCCGAAGTAATGAAATTAACAAGTTCTCCAAAGAAAGGTCTTTCCTTATGCTCGCCGTAATGCTCTTCAGCAAGTTCTCTGGAAATAGTCATCAGCTTAGCTCCAGATAACTGAAAGCCCTTTCTTTCAATCCTGCCCAAAATTTCCCCGATTAATTGACGCTGTACGCCATCAGGTTTCACCATAAGAAATGTCTTTTCCATATGTGTTTCCCACCCCATCAATATGTATAGGATTTCATAATCCCGTAGAAAATCGTACCATTAAACAACCGTTTCTGCAATGATGAGGTGGTACTGTTTTTTTAAAGGCCCTTTTCTTAAACTTTGTTGCTTTTCCATCTATACAAGAGAATTCCGGACTAATTACGAAGCCAATCTTCATATCAATAGCAACAATCTCTCTGAAAAAAGCCTTTTTAAAATTTTCGTTTTCCGATATACTTTGCAATCGAACCCAAGCTGGATCTTGCCTGCCCCCGCGGTAGTTCCCGTAAAATAGCCAGTGCTTTTTCAAGGTAACGGTTACTTATTTCAAATGCCTGATCAACAGCTCCGGAATTTTTAATTCCCTCTATGAGCGGCTTGATCGCATCCGCATTCGACTGGCTGCCAATTTTATAAACTTGTTCTTTTAGATCGGTATCATTCATGGCAAATAACACAGGAAGGGTAACATTTCCCTGAAGAAGATCGCTCCCTACCGGTTTTCCCAATTCTTCTTCTGAGGAAGTGAAATCAAGAATATCATCAATGATCTGGTAAGACATGCCAACAAAATAGCCAAACCAATACAGTTTTCGGTGGAGTTTTTCATCGGCACCGGAAGCAATGGCGCCAAGCTGGCAGCTTACCGCAATCAGTATTGCCGTTTTGCGCTTAATTCTTTTTAGGTATGTTCTTAAATTTTGATCAAAGCGATATTTATCTTTAATTTGTTCGATTTCGCCGAGGCAAACTTCTACTATTGTACTGGACAAGATTTTGTGAGCAAGACTATTGTCTATGTTGGTCATGTATTCGAGCGATCTTGCAAATAGGTAATCTCCCGTGTACATGGCAATCTTGTTATCCCATTTTGCTTTAATAGTAGGTTTTCCCCGCCTTAATTCAGCATCATCAATAACATCGTCATGGACTAATGATGCCATATGTATTAATTCCAATGAAACCGCAACGTATTTAATTTTGTGGATATTATAATCCCCAAACATGCCTGAAAGAAGAACAAATACCGGACGAATTCTTTTCCCTCCAGCCTGAAGCAAGTGGAGACCCGCTTGGCTGATCAGGTCGTATTCAGAATGCACGATATCTTCGAGGTCCTTTTCAATTAAGTCGAGGTCAGCATTCAAAAAAGAATACAAACTTTTAAATTTCATTCAATTCACCAACACTCTTCATTTCATTGTACTGGCTTATAGCCCAGATGCATTGCGGCAACCCCGCCTGTAAAGGGCTTTACTTCCACCTCAGCAAGTCCCGCTTCTTCAAACATTCGTGCAAGCTTTTTGCTGTCCGGAAAATCACGCGCTGATTCCTGAAGCCAGGAATATTCATTAAAGCTTTTAGCGAAAATTTTTCCAAATAAAGGCATAATATATCTGAAATAAAGCAAATAGGCCTGCCTGAAGCCAGGCATAGTTGGCTGGGAGGTTTCGAGGCAAACCACTTTTCCTCCTGGTTTCACAACTCTAGTCATTTCTTTTAAAACAGTCATATAATCCGGAACATTTCTCAGGCCAAAACCAATGGTGACAAAATCAAAGGTGTTATCTTCAAAAGGCAATTTCATTGCATTCCCTTGAATTAGTTCAATGTGGCTAAACTTGCTCTCAGCCACTTTTTTCTTTGCCACTGAGAGCATATTGCTGCTGAAATCGAGACCGATCACTCTGCCATTATCACCAGCCGCCTCGGCAAGTGCAAGCGTCCAGTCCCCAGTTCCGCAGCAAACATCAAGAGCTTTATCGCCTTTTTGTACCTTCATTCTTTTCATGGTTTCTTTTCTCCAGGCAATATGGCGCTTGAAACTGATGACAGAATTCATTTGGTCATATTGTCCGGAAATTTTTTCAAATACACCGTGCACTTTTTCTTCTTTGGATTGCTGCATATTATAAACCCTCTTCCGCTAACTTATGGTACGCAGGGTCCTCATTAAAGCGCAATGACTCGAGCCTTGTAATAAAAGCAGCTTTAAGGGAAGGAGAACATTTTAATCCTTTATCCATAAGGGAGACTGATTCTTCGAAATAACGGTTGCAGAATTCCTTCAGATAACTGCCCGTCACCTCTAGAGCATTAAAATTACGCTTTTTTCTATCTATTTTTCTCATTACAGTCGGCAGACCCATCTCATATCTTTTTTTCTCAACAGACATCCGTTTGTAAGAAAGGAATTTTTCAGAAAATACTTTCCACATATCCACTTTAAAATGCTCTGCAACTCTTTTAAAAAGAGCTGTTTCAACAGTTGTCATACTGCCGATCATATCTTCAATTCCATCCATTGAATTATCATATAACCGGATTTTGTGCTCGTTAATCTCTCTGATTGCCGTTGCCAGAGTGCGAATCATGCTGATGTCTTTCATATCAGAAAGCAAGGAATAATAAAGTCCGCTGAAATAATCTCCAGCCAGTACAGTCAGCTGCCTTTGTACAAATTCCTGCTGTTCAAGATTTGCAAGAGTTGTCACATCGTCATGGGTATCAAGGGCAATTTGAACAAGCATTGCTGTGAGCACATAATTGCATTTCTGCTCCTCCTCCAGAGGAACTTGATCCATTATGGCATAAAAAAGCAAAAGCTTGTCCTCATCGATAACAGGTGAAGGCAAAAATTTCACAAGGTATGGATGAGCCAGCTTAACTTGCAATTTTTGTTTCAGTTTTTCCAATGGTCCATAGATGTCTTGCAATGAAATCACCCTTGTTCCCAGATAGGATCCGATATTGTCGAAGCTTTTAAACAATTGACTTGCAGAAAAAAGCCTGAAATGATAAGCAAACTCTATTATATCACATATCAACTGTCATTTTATCATGACAGCTAAGAAGCAGGAAGTTTATCCCGCCTATTTTCTTGACTCGCTTTCGATTTCCCCAAAACTGGTTTGAATCTGGGATTTGCCGCGCACTTTAATAGCCGATGTATGCTCGGTAAACTGGGCGATCATAACTTCCCCTTTATCCAGCTTCTCCGAATGGTGAAACCTTGTATCAGATCCTCTGGTAAGGCCGATGACATGCACACCGTCTTCCTCTGCTTTTATAACAACAAAATCGCTGGATTCCTTTTTCATTTCAACACCTGCTTCTAGAATAAATTTACTTGCGAATTAAAGACATAACTTCCGCTCTTGCTGCTGCATCATCTGTGAAGACACCGCGAACAGCAGAAGTAACAGTTTTAGATCCGGGCTTCTTCACACCTCTCATTGTCATGCACATATGTTCCGCCTCGACAACGACCATGACTCCATGAGGATCCAGTGATTCAAGAAGGCTGTTTGCAACAGTAGAGGTGATCCGTTCTTGAAGCTGAGGTCTTTTAGCAACTGCTTCAAGTGCTCTGGCAATTTTGCTGAGCCCTGTTACTTTCCCGCCCCGGGGTATATAGGCAACATGCGCTTGTCCGAAGAAAGGGACAAGATGATGCTCGCACATAGAATAGAAAGGAATATCTTTTACTAGAACAAGTTCTTCATGGTCTTCACCGAATACTGTTTTAAAGTGTTCTGCAGGATTTTCACCGATTCCGGAGAATACCTCCTGATACATTTTAGCTACCCTTTTTGGAGTGTCTGCTAACCCCTCCCTGGACGGGTCTTCTCCGATTGCCTCCAGGATATTTCTAACTGCTTCCTCTATTTGCTGTATGTTAACCTCTTTCATTCCTTAAGCCTCCCGTTACAGTTACATTTGATACAGATTCTAGCACAATTTGGAGGGCAAAAGCAAAAGCTCTGTATGCTCCAATATTATTATTAAGAAAAGCGACAAGCGCCTTGAACAGCCTAAGGCAAGCGACTTGCAGAAAATCCCATAAAGTCCGATTTTCACTTTTTGGGATTTCTGAAGTGACCCAGGGCGGGCTAGGCTCTGGAGCTGGACAAATCAACTTTTACAGCCTGAGCTTATATATGTACAAAAGAAAAGCCCCTCAAAAAGGGGCTTTCTGTGAAGAAATGTGTATGTAAGTTTCTTGCATCATACACTGAAAGAAGTGCTCTTTCGATTTAATTACTTTCCAGCTACAGCGTCTTTAAGAGCTTTACCTGGTTTGAATGCAGGCACCTTGCTTGCAGGGATTTCGATTTCATCACCAGTTTGAGGATTACGTCCTTTACGAGCCGCACGTTCGCGAACTTCGAAGTTACCGAAACCGATCAATTGGATTTTATCGCCGCTTTTCAAAGCGTCTAAAATTGTATCGAAAACTGCATCTACAGCTTTAGTAGCGTCTTTTTTGGAAAGTTCTCCAGTTTCAGCTACAGCATTGATTAGTTCTGTTTTATTCATGCCTTTCACCTCCTCCCAAGGAGTATGAGATAACAGGGATTCTGTTACTTCCATTTCTTCACAGAAACCGCTTGTTCTATACCTCTAAGCAAGCGTTTTACTGTTTTCACGCTAATATTAACGGATATGAAGCGATAATTCAATCATTTTCCGTGTTATTTAGCGTTTTTTTAGGAATATTTGACCAGATGAGAGAAATTTTGCTCTCATTCTGTTAGTAGATTATCATATCAGATTTGTCATAGCAACTAAAAATAACTTGAAAACCTTTAATTCTCGGGCTTTTACAGTCTTTTTGATACTTTATCACAAGAAAATGAGAGAATCAAATAAAACCTCACCAACGCTTATTTATCCATGTGTTTATATGCTTCGAAGCTTGTCATTTTTTTAGGGCATAAGACAGGGAACACAACGGCGGTTTTGCAAAAAACAGCTTCATTCTATCTGATTGTTCTATGAATCATGCAGCATAATATATCGCTAAAAAAGCTAATATCGAAGATTGCTGCTTTCCTTAAGGATTCGGGCACAAAGGAAGAAAGCTTGTCCAACATTATTTTAAGAGCCCGTTAGAAATTGATGCTGGATTCCTTCTCTAACATGGCTTTTTTTAAAGCTGTTTTCGCATAGATTGCTGCTATTCGTACGATCTTAGAACACGAATATAGACTAACTTCGTAGTATCTTTTCTTAAAATTCGCAGCTGTATATAGGTCCGCGATCACTAATATAGATGAGGAAGCAACAAGGTTTAAGAAAAGAGCCTTTTTGAAAAATCGTTTCAAGATATAATCATTTCTTTTTTACAAGCTTACTAGACGAATCTTTTAGTTTACGATCTGGCCGGCTGCTCTTTTTGTAACCCTTATCCAAGCCGGAAAGGACTTATTCATCTTTTTTAACCGGTTTCAGCTCATATTAACGAGAATAAGCCAAGTTCTAATACAAACCTTGCTGTCTCTATCTTATTTCTCTTTTTTAAAGGTTTGAAATGGAATTTTCAAGATGATTTTTTTCTTCTCAAGGGTTACAGTCCGATCCTTAGTTTTCACGGGCGAAATAAGGCATCTTACTGGCGGAACTCTGTTTTCACGAGCCTAACTCGCCTTCCTACAAGCCAAACTCGCAATTTAACGAGCCAGCCCTTTAAAAGAAATCTAGAATGAGAAGCAACAAAGTTTAAGAAAAAAGCCTTTAAAAAACAAAAAAAATGCAGGGATATTCCCCCTGCACAGACTACCTATAGAATAATAGCGATCAAACCGCCAGAACCTTCGTTTATAATACGCTCCAGCGTTTCTTTCAGTTTATAGCGGGCATTTTCGGGCATAAGGGAAAGCTTTGCCTGAATTCCTTCCCTGACTATTGAGCTTAAGCTTCTTCCAAAAATATCGGAATTCCAGATGGAAAGCGGATCATCTTCAAAGTCCTGCATCAGATACCTCACAAGCTCTTCACTCTGCTTTTCCGTTCCAATGATTGGAGAGAATTCTGATTCCACATCAACCTTTATCATATGAATAGACGGCGCTACCGCTTTTAAGCGCACACCGAACCGTGATCCATGCCTTGTGATTTCCGGCTCATCAAGACTCATATCTGACAGTGCAGGGGCTGCTATCCCATAACCCGTTTGCTTCACCATGCGCAGCGCATCTGAAACTTGATCATATTCAGCCTTCGCATAAGCAAAATCCTGCATTAGCTGCAGCAGGTGATCCTTGCCCCTGATCTCCACTCCTACTACTTCTTTCAGTATTTCATCGTACAGGTTATCCGGTGCATAAAGATCAATTTCTGCAATCCCCTGCCCCATTTCAATACCAGCAAGACTTGCCCTCTCAATAAAGTCAAACTCACTGAAGGATACTACGACCCTGTCTACGTCTCTCAAGCGCTTTATATCCTTTACCGTATCTTTAACTGCCTCCTGGTAGCTCTCCCTCAGCCAATGGCTTTCTCTAAGTACCATAACCCAGCTTGGGAGGTTAACATTTACCTCAAGCACAGGAAATTCAAAAAGAGATTCTCTCAATACGTTCATAACATCTGATTCTCTCATGCTCTCTACACTCATTGCCAAAACAGGTATGTCGTATTTCTCTGTTAATTGCTGTCTTAATACTTCTGTATCAGGATGGTACGGCTGTACAGTGTTAATGACCATGATGAAGGGTTTGCCAACTTCTTTCAATTCCTCAATAACGCGTTCCTCTGCTTCAATATAGTCATAACGGGGTATTTCACCAATGGAACCGTCCGTTGTTACCACTACTCCAATTGTAGAATGCTCCTGGATCACTTTTCTTGTGCCGATTTCTGCTGCTTCATGGAAAGGAATCGGCTCTTCATACCATGGAGTATTGATCATTCTCGGTCCATTTTCATCTTCGTATCCTTTTGCACCAGGAACTGTATAACCGACGCAGTCAACAAGGCGGATATTGACATCAAGCCCTTCCCCGACATGCACACTGACTGCCTGGTTTGGCACAAATTTCGGTTCTGTTGTCATAATGGTTTTGCCTGCAGCACTTTGCGGAAGCTCGTCTTGCGCCCTTGCTTTTTCAGCTTCATTATTGATATTCGGAAGCACTACCAGTTCCATGAACTTTTTGATAAAAGTAGATTTGCCTGTTCTTACAGCTCCAACTACTCCGAGATATATATCGCCTCCTGTCCGTTCAGCGATGTCTTTAAAAATATCTACCTTTTCCAAGTGATCCCCTCCCGATCAAATGTTTCTTGGGAAATTCCGTTTTTCTTCATATAGGACACTATATGTGTATGATGTTGTCCTATTTATTTATGACTCATATTGAAAAATTTTCTATTTTTTCATTTCATGTAAAATAAAAAACCCTTCTTTCTGAATGTATTTCAGAATAGAAGGGTTCATGACTTATTGAACCATAAAAACAGGTTCATTTTTTGCATTAACTGTGTACGGCAAAGAAAACGCAGGAACGAAGGGAGAATCTTCTGTGAGCAGATCCCTGATGTCTGTTCCTTTTTTAGGGTGTTTACCGCTCTTTTTCAACTCTCTGGCCAAATCCATTCGATAGTCGGCATAAAGCTCTCCTTTGTTATCAATCACTAAGGGCAAATACGCTCCTGAAAAGGGACTTACCACCTGGGGAGGGTCATTATAGCCAAGCTGCTTATAATCCAGGCTGTAAACCTTATCAGCAAGCACTTTGCTGTATGGAGGATAGCCATTTGACTCTATGTATGCTGTGAGTCTGATCTTAAGATCCCTTATTTTTTCAGAGGTTCGAAGATCAATCAATTTTACTTTAGGGTTTTTCTCTGCATCAATCAGAACGTATAGATAAATTCCTCCGCTTTCAAAAGCGGTTCCGGGAGGTTCCGGCATATACTTCGGCATAAGCTGATTAAAATCAATGGGGTATTTTTGATAAATGGGTGTTTTCATATCTCTTGTCTTTATAGGAAGAAGGCCGCCTGAATCTTTTCGGTACTGATCAACTGCTTTTTGAACTCCTTCAAGCTGGCTGTCATAAGGAATTTGATTTTGAGCCAGTTGGCTTTGAGGATACATGCAGCCGGATACCCCTGACAAAATCATGAGCAGCAAAATGATTTTCAGAAAGTTTTTCATGTTTCTCCTCCTCTGCTGTTTACTCATTGACCGGCCCGCTAAAAACAACGAAGAGAATAATCAGGCCAGCAAAAATCAAAAACAAATAGGCTGCAGAAGAGAATAAAACCTTCAAAACCCTGTTTTTTAGCTTATAGCGGCTAAAATAAACAGCAAAGACTGCCACAAACATAAATACCATTGAAGAAAGCGCGATCCACATTTTCAATAATGCAGGTGACACATCCATTCCTCCCTGATCCAAAAATATTCTGTTTTGTCAACGTTTTCAAAAAAAGCATTCCTTAAAAAAGGCTTGTCCTTAAAAAAAAGCATTCTATTAATCTGAAATTCTTGTAATATTATGGCAGCTTCTGATGTAAAAAACTGAAGTAAAGAGGGGGCGGCTTTACTTCAGCTATAGAACCCGCGACTAATTTTACCCTTATCGAACAGTACACCTCTCTATTGTACGATGCATATTATGCGACTTAATTAGTTTTTGCATCCTCTAATGCCTAGTTTACAGCATGTTTCAGAATTGCAGGAGAACTTTTAGCCGCTTTTTAAACACTTTGAAGTTTCATTCGCAAACTCAAGATATCATATGCCCCGCCGGAAGAGTTGGTCACTTGTCTATTCGCTTCGGTCACCAACAATATTTACAAGGTCTTCCATTTCATTCGTTTTTACTCTGCTCATCAATGAATCCACTGCCTCTTTCGGACTTTTACCATTAAATAAAACGTCGTAAAGAGCGACAGTAATCGGCATTTTAACATTATATTTCTGAGAGAGCTGGTAAGCTGCTTTAGTGGTCCGGACCCCTTCCACGACCATGCCCATTTTTTCCAAAACCTCTTCAAGCTGATCCCCTTTACCTAGCATATTCCCCGCACGCCAGTTACGGGAATGCACACTTGTACATGTCACAATTAAATCACCTATTCCAGCAAGGCCTGAAAAAGTAAGAGGGTTTGCCCCCATACCGCTACCGACACGGGCAATTTCCGCAAGTCCTCTTGTGATAAGAGCCGCTTTTGCATTGTCCCCGTAGCCCAGTCCATCAGTGATTCCAGCTGCGAGTGCTATAATGTTTTTCAATGCACCGCCAATTTCAACACCTACGATGTCAGGATTTGTGTACACCCTAAAATGCTGGTTCATGAAAAGATCCTGCACATACTCAGCTGCTTCCATGCTCTTTGAAGCAGAAGTAACCGTTGTCGGCTGACGCAGGCTTACTTCTTCTGCATGACTGGGACCTGAAAGCACAACCACATCTTTTAGGAGGTCAACAGGAACTTCCTCTTCAATGATTTCAGATATTCTTTTTAAGGAATCGGGCTCAATTCCTTTGCTGACATGAACAATGGTAAGAGGATTCTTTTTTAGTTTGGCCGTTTCTCCAAGCACTTCTCTTACAGCCTTAGCAGGAACGGCAAGGATAACGGTGCTGACTCCTTCAAGTGCCTCTAAAAGAGAGGAATAGCCTGTAATACCAGCGGGCAATTGAATATCAGGCAAATATTTATGATTGCGCCTTGTTTGGTTCAATTCATTAATGAGCTCTTTCCGATGGCCCCAAAGTCTGACCTCGTGCTTATTATCTGCAAGAACAATCGATAGGGCAGTGCCCCAGCTGCCTGCTCCAAGAACAGCTATTCTTTCCATGCTTCTCCCCCCTTTTAAGCTGCATGGCAGCATATAGTTATTTTCTCGCTCTTGGAATCAGTCTAATCGGCGTCCCTTCAAAACCGAAGGCATCCCTGATCCGGTTTTCTAAGAAACGTTCATATGAGAAGTGCATCAGTTCCGGTTCATTGACAAATACAACAAATGTAGGCGGTTTTACAGCAACTTGAGCTGCATAATATATCCTTAATCTTTTCCCTTTATCAGAAGGAGCAGGGTTCATCGCTACAGCATCAGATATCACATCGTTCAATACCGTTGTCGGCACTCTCATGGAATGATTTTCACTTGCTGTTAATATTTCAGGCATTAGTGTGTGAATTCTTTTCTTCGTTAAAGCAGATAAGAAGACAATTGGTGCATAGTCAAGGAAAAGGAAATGTTCCCTAATGTTTTGTTCGAAGGATTTCATTGTCTTTTCATCTTTTTCAACAACGTCCCATTTGTTTACCACAATAACAACCGCTTTTCCTGCTTCATGGGCATAGCCTGCAATTTTTTTATCCTGCTCGATGATGCCTTCTTCACCGTTCAGCACTACTAAAACAACATCTGAGCGTTCAATTGCTTTTAAGGCTCTTAACACGCTATATTTTTCAGTTGATTCATATACTTTTCCTTTTTTCCTCATGCCGGCTGTATCAATAATGACGTATTCACGACCATTATATTTATATAGCGTATCTATAGCATCTCTCGTTGTCCCGGCAATATCACTAACAATAACCCTGTCTTCTCCTAATATGGCATTAACCATTGAGGATTTGCCTACATTAGGACGTCCTATAAGGGAAAATTTGATGATATCATCGTCGTATTCTTTTCCTCCTGATGATGGAAAATGCTTTGCCGCTTCATCAAGCAGATCACCAATACCAAGACCATGGGAACCCGAAATAGGAAAAGGCTCTCCAAACCCTAAAGAATAAAAGTCAAAAATATCTGTTCGCATTTCCGGATTATCAATTTTATTGACTGCCAAAACAACCGGCTTATTAGAACGATAGAGAATTTTGGCAACTTCCTCGTCAGCAGAAGTGACCCCTTCTCTTCCGTTTGTCAGAAAAATAATAACATCTGCTTCATCGATTGCTATTTCAGCCTGCTGGCGAATTTGCGTTAGAAAAGGGGCATCTCCAATTTCAATTCCGCCTGTATCAATAATATTGAATTCATAATTTAGCCATTCTCCTGAGCTGTATATACGGTCCCTTGTGATGCCTGGTATATCTTCTACGATTGACACTCGTTCTCCGACAATCCTGTTGAAAATAGTTGATTTACCTACATTCGGGCGTCCGACGATGGCGATAATCGGTTTTGCCATTAGTCCAACATCCTTTCTATTCTTCTGATGTACATATATGTACTGTCATTTTTATTTTAATTATAGCGTTTTTTGGGGCACAAGCTGAATAAGTGATTCCTGCAAAATGATGATTATCTCATTTTCGCAAAGTTTTTGCTATCGTATGAGTATTGAACACGCATAAGAACTAGCTTTGGGGCATCTTTTCTTAAAATTTTCAAATGTAATCATGCTTTTTATCCACTTAAATGAATATATTAACAACCAAGTTTAAGAAAAGAGCCTCATGAAAGAAACCCTTCCTCATGGATGCAGAAGGGTTTAGCTTTTCTATTCTACCAGTTTTTATACATGTGGACAACTTAATTCCAAACAGTTTTCATACAATCTCCCTGTAAGGGCTGCCTCCAATAGTATCATTCTGCGTATACCATTAGCCTTGCCTCTCATTTTGTTTTTTATAAACATACTGACCGGCATTATGGCTGAAATACTCTACTGCCGACCATATTCCAATAACGCCTCCGCCTGCTGCAAGAAGATCTAAATATCCATGACCGCCAATTGTCAGTCCATCATAAAAGTGGCGGAGCACAGCCCAGTACAAAAATTCCCCCTGTGAAAGCGCTACTATAAAAAGGGACAGCCGATTGAGAAAGTCTTTGCCAAAATAAAGAGACAAACCGCCAAAAAGGATAAGCAAGATATAAAACCGGTCAATAATAAACCACACAGGATCAAATAATTGAAAAAGCATAATGGCGGTATAGCCTGCCATCATGGCAAAAGCAAGAAGCAAGAATGAAAAAGAAGTAAAATAGCGTTTTACTGCAATCAAACCAAAAGAAAGGCCCCATATTTCCAAATAGGCCATCCCCACTGAAAAAGAAGATGTATGAATAAACATCTGGCTGCTTGCCAGATTAATTAGAATAAAGAAAACAGCAATCGTCCGCTCTGCACTCTTTTTCCAAAGAAATGCGGCTGCAATAAAAGCGCCCCACATAATCCAATAATAAAATATTCCTTCCATTTCCTTTCCCTCCTTCAATCCCATTATCGTCTGAATTTCTGAAATTTAATCGGGCATGATAAGGAAAACTTATTTAACTCTTTTAAACAGAAGGCTCTGTTAAACTTGGCTGCTGATTGCAGCTAGCAGGCACTCAAGCTTTAGCGGGCTTACCTTAGAGCCTCCTCGTCGCTTTGCTCTTGCGGGGTCTCCCTTGACACAGCAGGAGTCTCAGCACCCGCTCCAATCAACAAGGTGTAAAAATCAACCTTGAGCTTTAACTGAGCCAAACAGAAAGGAGGAAAATCGTTTATGGGAAAAGACCGCCAGGAAAAAAAGCTGCGCGAAAAGAAACAGGTTGAGTCTGACAGAGATCAATCTATAACTAATAAAGGGGCTACTGCACTGGAAGGTGCAGAGGAAGCCAGAGAACGCAATAAGTAATTCAGGAATGCTGCCCTTTTCTACACGCAATAAAAAAGCATCGGCTGAAAAAGCCGATGCTTTATTCGTTCTTATTAAAAAAGGCTGTTTTCGCAGAGATTGTTGTTTTTCGTACATGCTTTTATCACGCATTTAGACTAGCATCGGGGCATCTTTTCTTAAAGTTTTTTTCATAATATAGGGTCATGAGCAACAAAGTTTAAGAAAGGCTGTTTTCGCAAAGATTGTTGCTATTCGTATAGTCTTAGAACACGCATAAAGATTAGCTTCGTGGCATCTTTTCTTAAAATTCGCTAGTGTATCCTTGCTCTATAATCACTTAAATGGATGAAAAAACAACAAAGTTTAAGAAAAGAGCCTTAAGAAAAGAGCCTTAAAATATGATCACATTAAGGATCTCCTGATTATTTTCCTGCGGCTGTATGTGTGAGAATCAATCCCTCTTGCCGACAGCCAGTGGTATGTCTCCCCTGATATGACAAGTGGTGTTTGCTGCAGTTCCTCGATGGTTTTAGCTCCTAAAGCAGCCATGATTATTTTTAGCTCATTTTTAAGAATGGATAATTCTTCTGTTAACCTGGTTATCCCTTCATTCATCAGGATTCCAAGCATAAATCCAGCCATCCCTGCCGCCGAAGCACCAAGGGCGATGGCTTTTGCAGCGTCAAGAGATGTTTGAATTCCGCCAGAGCCAATAATGGAAATCGTTTTTGTTCCATAAACCGCTTCACCTATGGAAGCCGCTGTTTTGATTCCCCAATTATTAAAGGCCGTTAAACTCCGTTCCCTCCGCATATTTTCAATCCTTGAGAAATTAGTTCCTCCATATCCGCCCACATCAATCGCTGCTGCACCAGTCTTCTCAAGCAGCATAGCCGTATCAGAACTCATTCCAAAGCCAACTTCTTTTACAATAACAGGAACATTGACTTTTTGAACAATGGTCTCAATCCGTTCTAGCGCGCCTTTAAAGCTTCTATCCCCTTCAGGCATCACCAATTCCTGTACTGCATTTAAATGAATCTGCAGGGCATCAGCTTCCAGCATTTCGACAGCTGCCAGAGCCTGGTCAGCTTTTGCTTCACTTCCTAAATTGGCAATGACGATTCCTTTCGGATTGACTTTCCTCACAATCTCGTAAGAAGACCTTTCAGAAGGATCTTTTATAGCGGCCATTTGCGAGCCGACAGCCATGCAGACTCCGCTTTCCGCTGCTGCTCTTGCCAGTCCTTCGTTAATAATTCGGGTTTCTTCACCGCCGCCGCCTGTCATCGCATTAATAAAAATAGGCGAACTTAAGAAAAGTTCGCCTATTTTTGTATCAAGTTTTATTTGTTCTACGGATAGATCAGGCAGGCTGTTGTGAACAAACGTAATATCGCCAAAACCATTTTCGCGGCTTTGGCCGGTCTCAATTGCATGTTCAATATGATCCATTTTACGTTTTGCTCTGCTCACCAACATCACCAGACTATTTTAATTTTTTTAATTGATCGCCAATCAAATCACCAAGCTGGAAGCCTGAAGACTCTTCTTTCGGCTGATAGTTTTTGTATTCATTCTCAGCAGCTTTCGGTGTTTCCTGAAGCTCGCGGATGCTGAGTGAAATTCTTTGTTCTGCTTCATTTACATCCAATACTTTTACTTTAACCGTTTGGCCCTCTTCCAATTCTTCATGAGGGGTACCAATGTGCTTGTTTGAAATTTGGGAGATATGCACCAGACCTTCCACACCTGGAAGGATTTCTACGAAAGCACCAAAGCTTACAAGACGTTTAACGGACCCTTCCATCACATCTCCTGATTTTACTTTGTCAGAAATGCTTGCCCAAGGCCCAGGCAATGTTTCTTTAATAGATAAGGAAATTCGTTCATTATCACGATCTACGGAAAGAACCTTTACTTGCACTTTTTGGCCTTCTTGGACGACATCAGAAGGTTTATCGACATGAGTATGGGAAAGCTGGGAAATATGGACAAGCCCGTCAATTCCCCCGATATCGACAAATGCCCCAAAGTCAGTTAAACGCTGCACAGTTCCTTCTAGAACTTCACCAGCTTGAATGGAATCAAGAAGTTCTTGTTTTTTGTCTGTTTGTTCTTTTTCAACCACGGCACGGTGGGATAAAATGACCCGATTTTTCTCTCTATCCAATTCAACGACCATTAAGGAAAGAGTCTTTCCTTTATAATCAGAAAAATCTTCTACAAAATGAGTTTCTACTAAAGATGCAGGAATAAATCCGCGGACACCAAGATCAACAACCAATCCGCCTTTTACAACATCTTTAACTTCTGATTCAAATACTTCCTTGGATTCGAATTTCCCCTCTAATTCATCCCATGCTTTATCAGCATCAACAGCGCGTTTTGAGAGAATAAGAGCTTCTTCCTCCACTTTTTGAACCTTCAGTTCAAGCTCATCATTTTCTTTGACTGAATCAGAAGCCTTTTCAATGTGCAGGCTTGAAAGCTCACTGATAGGGATAATGCCGGTATGCTTGCAATTATCTATTTCGACAATTACTTGCTTTTCTTCTACTTTGGTTACAATGCCTTTTACGACGTCCCCTACCTCTGGTGTCATTACTTCAACATCATTCATTTCTTCTGCCATTCCATTTACCTCCTTGGTCAAAACAAACACGACTTTGTAATATGTAATCCATTTAATGAAGAAATGCTAAACACTCTCTTTTTACTAACTTCTAATAAATGCTACTTTTTGTCAAGTGTTAAGTCGTCCAGACGGATTTTTTCATATCAAGGCAGTAAGAGGGTCCTTTTCCCTGCACTCTCTCCATCTATAAGTCTAATTACCCTGCATGAGAGCCTTTAATAATTACAAGATTCTCATTTTTGTTATAGGGTTATATGCACCAGCTTTCTGTTATATAGAGGGGCTCTAAACAATTTTAACTTGTAATGGAGGCATTAGGCATTTTTCGAGCTCTTTTAGAATGCAGATGTTTTGTCAACCCTTTACATTGAGACTTTCGACCCCTTTGAAAGAATTCTTGCCTTTCAATATTTTATAGAAAAGGCAAAAAACGAACGAAGGGCTTAAGTTTTTCCCTATTTTAGGGTTATATCCAAAAATCTCTATTCAGTTTGTTTTTCATGAATGAGCTCTTTAATTTTTTCTGCAACTTCCTCAATCGTTAAAGAAGTTGTGTTGATTTCGACTGCATCCTCGGCTTTCCTTAATGGAGAAACTTCTCTTTCTGAATCAAGCTTATCTCTTCGGGCAATTTCCTCCATAAGCTGCTCAATATTTGACTCATATCCTTTTGACAAGTTTTCCTCGTGACGTCTTTTGCTCCGTTCTTCAACAGAAGCCAAAAGAAAAATTTTAATGTCAGCGTCAGGCAGGACATGTGTCCCGATATCCCTTCCATCCATTACGACTCCTCCATCAGCAGCCATTTCCCTTTGGCGTTTCACCATTTCCTGCCTAATTAATGAATGCATCGAAACGATTGATACCTGATTGGAAACAGCGCTTGTCCGGATCGCCTCTGTTACATTCTCTTCATTTATATACACGCTTTGGACAGCTCCAGGTACAAGCTTAATATTTAAACGGGATAGCAGCTGGACAAGCTTTTCTTCACTCTCAAGATCTATTCCTTCATGTATCGCTTTATATGTAAGAGATCTGTACATCGCACCAGTATCAATGTAGATATATGACATATCTTCTGCAATAATTTTTGCTACCGTACTTTTGCCTGCCGCTGCAGGGCCATCGATTGCAATAGATAATTTTTTCTTCAAACGTATCTCTCCTTTTCCAAGCACTCCCGCACAAATAAAGAGACGAAGGTTTTCTGCCACTCGTTTCAGGAGAGCGGAGCAAACCTGAAAACGAATCTGCTTGTGAACCTGCGTCTTCAAATAGACTTTTTAAAAGGCTGTTTTCCGTAAAAGCCCTTATACCGCATTCAGCCTAGCTTCGGGGCATCTTTTCATAAAGAATTTTGCCTTATCGATGGTTTGTTAAACAATAGGGTCATGAGCAATAAAGTTTAAGAAAAGAGCCTTAAAAAATTCTACCAAATACTGCAGCTTTTTGCTGCACTCATTTATTTTTAAACTTATCGTTCTGTCAGTCAAGAGTTCTTAGAAAGTTAAATGCATTATTTTTAAATGGCATTTTATTGTTTAAACGTCTCAAGCCATTCTGATATAGTCAGCTTATTTACACCTTCGTAACGGATGACTTTTGATATATAGGGCTGGACAGAGGCAGTCTGAATCAGTATTTGAGAAATAAGAAGAATGGCAAGCTGAAAGAAAACCACTTTTATTAATATGTTTTCCAGTCGTTTCAATATAATCAACTCCGCATACTTGCTTTTTATTAGAATAAGTATGCGGTGTTTCCCAGCTTTTTATTCGGAGTAGATTCCTTTTTTTCTCATAAGTATTTGCTGATCAAAGCAGAATCTCATAATTGTCTGGCGGTTTAGCTCTGAAATCTCCACAAATTCAAGGATTGCTTTCTTTTTCAGGTTGCTTTCTTCTAAAATCCGAATCGTCCTAGCCTGAATTTTAATGTATTTTGAAGGAACATTTTGAAAGGGCAATGCAAGCCAAACCATTAATTCATGATTTTGATCCATACCTGTATTTTCTGGAATCAGAATGGCAGTTCCTCCAGCGCTGATATCGATCGTAAGCGCAGTAAATGGTTCGAATTCATTATTGAGAGGATGTATTGCAGCATTAACCCCAGTCTCAATGCGAATATATTCTCTTCTCTGAATTTTTTCAACTTTATCTTTAGATGGGTTTGTAAGAAGCATCATTGGTATCTTTTCCTTGCGCTTCCCCCTTACCTGAGTTGTAAAATGATAAGCATTCTGGTCTTTGCCCACAAAGGTTGCCGCAAGCTTCGTTTCATTGATCATAAATGCCGTCTTGCCGTTTTTTGCATTAATAGGATAATCAATATAGATGTATTCCTCATCCATTTCAACCACTTTGCATTTATAGCTTTCCAGCGTTTCTTCCCTGGATTCCAAAATTAGAACATCCCCGATGTTAAGCATTAAATCACTCTTTCCTATTATTAAGCCATTTCCATTTTTAAATAATGCTGTTTTCGCAAAGATTGTTGCTATTCGTATAGTCTTAGAACACGCATAGTGATTCGCTTCGTGGCATCTTTTCTTAAAATTCGCAAGTGTATCCTTGCTCTATAATCACTTAAATGGATGAAAAAACAACAGTGTTTAAGAAAAGAGCCTTAAAAAAAATCAGCAATAGTTTTTGTATAGGTCTTTTTATCCATTTGTCATACATAGATAAGAAAAAGGTTCTTAATACCCATTAAAACAATTACTCCCTTTATTATTTAAACATGGAATATAAAAAAGGAAAAGTATATACTTTTCCTTTTCAAAAAACGATTTAAATCTCCTGATAAATCGGTTCCGCATTTTTTAATTTCTCTATTTTTTCTTCTATACCATTTTTCGCGTTGATAAACATCCTGAATGTATCGTCATCAATTGTGCCAAAAAACTCATAGCAAAGCACTTCGTTGCCGAGGTCATTGGTTATAATCGCAAGTCTGCTTTCCTGAATTTCAACCTTAGGGTTAACCTTTTTCCGGGCTTGTTCCATTGTGATTGCCGGTTTTGGAATATTTCTCAGCTTATGAGAGGTTAAAAAATCTTTTGCTGAGAAACCGATAATTTGGCCATCATCGAGCGCTACTTTAACCCTGAGTGTATCAGGGTATATTCGTACATTTCTTTCAGTCGGCACATAGGAAAAGACACCAATGTTATCATATTGCGCGCTCTCGTCCAAAACCATATCGCTAAAGCTGTTTTTCTTTAGAAACTTAATCGCATTATTGGAGGCATCATTCAAACTGATGTGAGCATCTTTTACCTTTCTGTTTTGGATCAGCCAAATTGGATAACCCCCTTTTTGGGTGATGTCCATATATGTGTCTGTTTTATGTTTTTTGTCATACATGGAAACACTGTAAAATTGATTGACAGATCCCTTACCGCTTTTCTGAACCTTAATATTGGTCACGTCAACTTGAGCAAATTTCTTCGCCTGCTGCTTCGCTTGCTCTTTTGTGATCTGTTCTCCATTTAGCTGCTTAAAATTTTTGTTCTTGCTTTTCATTGATGTAAAACTTGGACCAAAGTCTGTTTCAGAATAGGAATTCACATTATTCTCAACAGCTTTAAATCCATCAATGATCGTGTTGTCATCCTGTTTTTTGCCAGAGGCAAGTGCCATTTCCACATCCATCCAGCGCAGATTTTTTGTAATGACTTTGTGCTGAACATCTCTCAGCTCACCTTGAATGTCGTCTGATTTTGCATATAGATTTTGAAGGTTGCTGTATTCTTCTTTAGACAAAGGTTTTTTAGACAAATCCCTTACAGCTGTCCGGTAGCTGAAATCTCCAATATTGGCTAGAAACTCTTCTGTTTTATTAAAAGGCAGCAATGTAAGCGGAAGCTGGCCTACATCATTATGTGCTTCTGATGTAATTCTCCATACCTCTGCAAGCGCAGGTGACAGCGATTCCCTTGAATTCATCGCAAGCGTAGAACCGATTTTGTCATGAAGATGATTCATCTGGAATGTCAAATTGTGAAATGCCCTTTGATAATTATTTTCTGCATGAATCAGGACTGCATTTTTCTCCTGATGCTCCTTGTATCCCCAATAGGAAGTTCCAATGACGGCAACTGCCAATATACCAATCAAGATTCCTCGAAACATGTTTGATCACCCCTTTTATTCGCAAAATATGTGTTTGCCAATTTGTTTAATTTGCGGTCTTCCCCAGATCCAGCCGCTAGTGGCAGTATCCGGGTTAAAATAGTACAAAGCATTTTCAGTAGGATCCCATCCATTTATGGCATCAATGACAGCCTTTTTCGCCTGCTGATTTGGTGTCAGCCAAATTTGGCCGTCCGCTACAGCAGTAAAAGCTCCAGGTTCAAAAATGACGCCTGAAACGGTGTCAGGAAATTTAGGACTTGCAATACGGTTGAGTATGACTGAGGCAACTGCTACCTGCCCTATATAAGGCTCGCCTCGGGATTCGCCATAAACAGCATTTGCCATAAGTTTAATATCATTTTGGGAAAACCCTGCAGGCATATTGACGGATGTATTCCCTTGTGCCTTTTTCTTCTTCGATTGTTTAGCTTGAGATTTAGTGTTTTGCGGTGCAGATTTTGAAGGGCCTGGTTTAGCTGAATACTCTTTTTTAAGCCTCTGCCCATAAGCCTGTGCTCTCATTTTTGATCTGAATTGCTTGGAAGGGCTCATTTGGTCCTTTAAAGGGACTCCGCCATAGTGAGTAAAATCCCTTCCTTTTAAAATCTGTGTATAAACAAATTTATCGTAGAATTTGGAGTGATCAACCAGTTTTCTTTTGGTTTCATATCCTACAAGTCCATCACGTTCTTTAAGTTTGAATTGATTCTGAAATTTTCTGACTGCCCAGTAAGTACTCCATCCATATACACCGTCGATTTTCCCGTTATAATACCCGATATATTGAAGCCTTGCCTGAAGCTCAATTACATCATCTCCCGTTGTTCCTCTTTGCATAATTTGCGGGGTAAAGGCGCTGGCTTTTCCATCTGGAAAAGTAAGTAATAGCATTGAGAAAGTGAGGGCGATAATCCAGAGCACTTTCCTGGCACTTCGCAAAGTTTCCATCTTGCTGCCTCCTACATTGGATGAATTTTGTTAAAAGTATTTTTTGTAGAGAATGGTATTTTATTCATCAGGAACAAATCTTAGTAGTTGAGGAACGGATTTATTTTGCAAGGAACTTCATAAAAAAACAAAAGCTTTTGTTATTTTTTCCTAACTGGCTAAACGCTCTTTATAAGCACTGAAATGAAAAAAACTGTCCTTTTAAAGGACAGCCTGAATTTATACCTGATTTGCCATTCTCGCTTTTTTCACTTTTTGCATGGCGAACCACCAAAGAAAAATCATAAAGGGCAGCATCACATACTGCCAATTAACATAAGCGCTTAAAATGTAATCATAGGAGCCATGCAGAAAAAACGGGACTAGAAAAGAGAGGCTCAAATAGCGGTATTTTAAATTTGAGAAAGAAAACTTCCCTTTGCCTATATAATACCCCATAATGACCCCAAAAAGTGCATGACTGGATACGGGAAGCAAGGCTCTCCCAAAAGCATATCCCAAGCCATTCGAAAAAAGGTAGAAAATGTTTTCAAGAGTGGCAAATCCCAGCGAAACAGAGGCCCCATATACAATTCCATCATAATGCTCATCAAAATGAGTGTGCTGATAAATGGTGATCATTAAAATGAACCATTTCACAAATTCCTCCAAAAATCCATTTGCCAAAAAGTTATTCATGACAGAACTTGTTAAAATCTTTTCACTATTAAGCACATATTGTATGAACATGATGGGAAAAACGATAAGCATGCCGAATATAAATGACCTGATCACCATATATAACGGCTCTCGATCGAGCTGGTCTTTCAGATAAAAATAGCATAATAACGCAAGACCAGGAGCTATTCCTGCTGTAATAACCGCAAACATATGCTCATTAGCCTCTCTTCTTCCTTCAATCGTATTTGTATGACAGCTATAAAAACTTCGGGCTTGCCGGAAAGGAATTTATTTCAAGAATTCTCTTTTAATATCCTTAGCATCAGCTGCAAGCATCACACCAAGTTTAATTCTTGCCTTTTTACTGTCATAATCACTGCCGAGAATGACTCCTTTTTCAGCAAGATCATAGGCACTGCCTTTATAATCATACGTAGGATATACAGCCCCTTCTTCAGAAGCAGTCGTGATCACAATTTTCATATTATCAGCCAGAGATTTTTCAATTTCATCCATCATTTCGGGAGCAACCTGCCCTCTCCCTACGCCTTCAAGAACGAGACCTTCTGCTTTGCTCTCCCTGGAGGCTTTAATAAATTTACCGTTTGCTCCGATATAGCATTTGACTATATCCACTTCAGGTATAGCTCTCTTTAAGACAAAATGGTTTCTCTTAATTGGCTTTTGGAAAATATGCACTTGATCGTTATCAATAATTCCCAGGTAGCCAAATCCAAATACATTAAATCCCTGTATGTTAGAGGCATGCTCTTTTTTCACATATTTGGCCGGAAATATACGCTCATTAAAAACGACTACTGTACCCGCACCTTTCAGATCTTCAGAACAGGCGGAATAGATGGCATGTCTGATATTAATAAAAGAATCACTGCCGAGTTCATTTGGCGAACGCTGGGAACCTGTTATCACAACTGGCCTTTCATCTGATATGGTTAAATCAAGAAAGTAAGCTGTCTCTTCCAGCGTATCAGTTCCATGTGTCACTACAACACCTGTGATAGAAGGATCTTTAAAATATTCTTCTATCTTTTCCTTTGCAGCCACTAAGTCCTCAAAGGTTATATGTATACTTGCTTTTTGAAAAATAGAATCGACAATAATATCAATTTCCTCTGGCAGATTGCACATAGATGCAAGTTCTTCACCCGTAATCGCACCAGATGCAAGCTTGCCTGAACTTGTATTCGGTTTACTCGCAATTGTTCCGCCTGTAGTCAGCAACACGACTTTTTCCAAAATTGCACCCGCTTTCTATTCATCAGTTTCCTTCATATCATAACAAATATCCAGAGATGAAATAATATTATTTTACCTATTACATGGTAAAAAAATAGATCCTCTCCAAAAGGGTGTTGGAGAGGATCATGACGTTCAGAAATCAGCCTCTTTTTTCCTGAATATTCCTCGCGATGAGTTCTCCATGGAAACGGCCGTTTTCAATAAAGATTTCATTTGCATTATTTCCGGCTGCAATGACACCTGCAATATAGAGCCCTTCCATGTTTGTTTCCATCGTATCTGGATTGAAAACAGGCCTTCCTGAAAGCTCATCAATTTGAATGCCCATCTTCCGAAGAAACTGCTGATCTGGATGGTAGCCCGTCATGGCAAATACAAAATCATTTTCAATGTTTTTTTCATCGCCATCCTGACTGATATAGGTGACAGATTTTTCGGAAATACTCGTTACTGTTGCTCCGAACTCCATTTTAATCGTCCCGTTTCTGACCAGTGCATCAAACTCCGGCAGAATCCATGGCTTTACACTCGGTGAATAAACCCTGCCTCTGTAAATAACCGTGACATGGGCACCTGACTTAACGAGTTCAAGGGCCGCATCGACGCTTGAGTTCTTCCCGCCGATGACAAGCACTTTCTGATCAAAATAAGGATGACCTTCCTTAAAATAGTGAAAAACCTTAGGAAGCTCTTCGCCTGGTATGCACATGTAGTTTGGCTGTTCATAATAACCAGTAGCGATCACTACAGAAGAAGCCAAATATTCCTCTTTAGAAGTAACCACTTTATACTGCCCTGATTCTGCCTCTTTTGAAACTTCCTTAACCAATTCAAAAGGATTGACTCTGACTTTTTTCCTGCTTACAACTTCCCTATAGTAAGCAAGTGCCTGATTTCTAACAGGTTTCCGATTTTCCGTTATAAAAGCTACTCCTCCAATCTCAAGCTTTTCACTTGAGCTGAAAAATGTCTGGTGAGTAGGATATTGATAAATGGCGTTCACTATATTCCCCTTCTCGATCACCAGAGGATTTATACCAATTTCCTGCAGAGAAATAGCTGCTGCTAACCCGCAGGGACCACCGCCAATAATAATAACTTCTTCCTTTTTCATATGTTCACTCCGTTCTTGAACAGTACCATGCAGTTCAAATAAAAATCTCCTATCTAATGATAGGAGATTTTTATACCTCTTGCAAATATCAGAATTAGATCCAGCCTCTGAACCTTGAAGCCTCAGCCATTTTGCGGACCCCAACCATATAAGCTGACAATCTCATGTCAACTCTGCGATTTTGAGCTGTTTCATAAATATTGTTAAATGATTTGACCATCACTTTTTCTAGTTTTTCTTCCACTTCTTCTTCTGTCCAGTAGTAGCCCTGGTTGTTTTGCACCCATTCAAAATAGGATACAGTTACTCCTCCTGCACTTGCCAGCACATCAGGAACAAGCAGGATGCCTCTGTCAGTCAGAATTTGAGTTGCTTCAATTGTTGTCGGTCCATTAGCTGCTTCTACTACGATTTGTGCGCGGATATTGTGGGCATTTTCTTCTGTAATTTGATTTTCGATTGCGGCAGGAACCAAAATATCACATTCCAGCTCTAAAAGTTCTTTATTCGTTATTGTGTCGTTAAATAATTTCGTTACTGTCCCAAAGCTGTCACGGCGATCCAGAAGATAATCGATATCAAGACCTTCCGGATCGTATAATCCGCCATAAGCATCTGATATACCGACTACCTTAGCGCCTGCCTCATGCATAAATTTAGATAGAAAACTTCCTGCATTCCCGAAGCCTTGAACAACAACTCTTGCTCCTTTTAAGGAAATGCCTTTCTTTTTGGCTGCTTCGTGGATACAAATGGTTACCCCTTTGGCTGTGGCAGATTCTCTTCCATGAGAACCTCCAAGCACTAATGGCTTTCCTGTAATAAAACCAGGAGAATTAAATTCATCAATACGGGAATATTCATCCATCATCCAAGCCATGATTTGAGAGTTTGTAAATACATCTGGTGCAGGGATATCTTTTGTTGGGCCAACAATTTGACTGATTGCCCTTACATAGCCTCTGCTTAAGCGTTCTAATTCACGAAAAGACATATCTCTTGGATCACAAACGATGCCGCCTTTTCCTCCTCCATATGGAAGATCAACAATTCCGCATTTAAGACTCATCCAAATCGAAAGCGCTTTAACTTCTTTTTCTGTAACATTGGGGTGGAATCGTATTCCGCCTTTGGTCGGTCCAACAGCATCGTTATGCTGTGCACGGTAGCCAGTGAAAATTTTCACCGAACCATCATCCATACGGACAGGAATTTTCACGGTCATTAAGCGTAAAGGTTCTTTAAGTAATTCATACACTTCTTCAGGATATCCCAATTTTTCGAGGGCTTTATGTATCACCGTTTGCGTCGATTTCAGCACATCGTGCTTTTCGATATTATTTTCGGTGTTTTTTTCGGCTACCATAAGTAAACCTCCTAGTATCAGTCAAAGTTAGAGTCATGCCCACCATTCATGACATAGTATACACCTTCCAATGTTTTCTGCAAAGATAAAAAGCGAGTGTTTTAATTGAATTTTTAGGCCATTTCTATAAGCGATTGCACCCGCTGTTTTGTTTCTGCAGATTTTACTGATTATACAGGGTCTTACAGCATATATTTATAGAAAAATTCGAATTTTCCCTATTTTTCATTCTCTATTAACAGCGCCTTTTCAATAACCTCAGAGATCATGGTTAACTCTGTGCAAAAAAGAAAACGCCCCAAGAAAAAAGACGTTTAAGTTAAAAAATATTTTTTTATGCTCGCAATGGCATTTTCTTTAAAAATTTCTTTGCCATATTCCTGCAGCCTGTGAATCGTATAGGTTGTAGAGCTTCCATATTCCGCAAGTATAGCGATCAGCGTTTCAACAGACACTGGCTGGTGTTCATCCATCAGAAGATAGTAACGGTTTTCATAGGAATAGACCGTTCCTCCTCTAATACCTTGCTGATAAAGAGATCCTGAGAGCTGAATCAAGTCCTCAAAGCTTTGCACTTCATATATAATATCTATGCTTTCATCAAGCTTCACTTGCATTTCAATGTAATCATCGGAGTAATCATCATCTTCATCTTCCTGATCTCCGCTGTTTTTCGTAACAATGACCACCATGCCCTGAGCTTGGAGAGAATAGACTTCAACCGCTATTGGGCCATACGCCTCGAAGCCGAGCTCTTGACTGGCTTCATTCATCATATCTTTGAAAAGCTGATGTACTTTAAAGGAGTCCTTCCAAAGATCTTCTTTGGTTAATCCCCTGTCCATTAGATCATCAATTGTCAAGAAAATCTTGATTTTATTATAGTTCAAACGCTCCAGACGCATTCCGTTCCCTCCTGCCGTAAAAACAACTTACCTGTTTTTATAGTATGTTAATCAAGCAAGATGGTTCGCTTAATTTGTTAACAGTTTACAACGACAGTGGAAATTAGACAAGTTAAATACTAAAGGACTGTGAAAGTTTATTTTTCAGCCAATTTTCCCACTCTTTTTTAGAATTTCCTAGCAAGTAAGGCTGATAATCATCTAAGCCTGCAAATGCACTGGAATAAAAGGCATTTCCTCCCAGTCCGATCGAAAGCTGGCCATCTAAGCTATTGATATGATCCACTAGCTGCAATGTTTTCTCCACATTTTCTATAAGCGTGCAGGACAAAAAGAGAAATTTCGGTTTTACTTCATCTAAAACAATTTCCATGTCTCCCTCTGCAACACTTGTCCCAAGGTAAATGACTTCAAATCCGCGCCTTCTTAAAAAAAGCGTGAAAATCATAAGCCCCAGTTCGTGCCATTCGCCAGGGCCGCAAACAGCTACCACTTTTGGCAAAAGACCATTCACAGGGAGCGTATGAAGAATCATTCCAATTCTTGACCTTAAAAATGAAGAGGCAAAATGTTCGTGAGCAGAGGTGATTTTACCTATTTCCCATAAGTCACCCGTTTTCACAAGAACAGTTCCTAAAATATCAATGATCACTTTATCAATTGAAAATAGGCTGAAGGCTCTGTTCATTAATTCATGAGCAAGGTTTTCATCAAATGACAACAAAGCCTTAAGCAGTTCATCTGTCAGCTCAGCTGCTCTGTCTGCTGCCGGTTCCTGCGCAAGGTTTGGTTCTTCAGGAGACATGCCTGTGTTTTCAAGCAGATTGACTGCCTGGCTTATTGAGAAGCCCCTGTTCACTTTGTTCATAAGCCATTTTAAAATTTTTATATGCTCTTCTGTATACAGGCGGTGCCCGGATTCATTCCTTACAGGAGCAATCATATTATAGCGTCTTTCCCATGCACGCAATGTTCCAGGCTGTATTCCGAGCATTTTAGACACTGCTTTTATATTGTATTTACCATCATGATTACTCATCATATTTCCTCCATAAAACCCTTTCTAAAGCAAAAAAGCTGAAAACCCCAGGGCATTCCAAAGTTCACTTGTTCATTTACCAATTTTAGCAGCTTTATCTGCTAAAATTATATAGGAATGAACATCGCGTGTAAACTTTGTATAACAGTTGGATAACCCCGATTCTTTATCAGCTTTTCTTTATTGTAATAAAATGGGCTTCAGCTGGAGCTCCCAGCCGGAGAGGAAGTTTGGAGGTTCCATATCCATTACTAATAAGAATTGTCGTTTCTTTTCTTTTAAAAACTTTCCCTTTCTCATATAATCCGAACTTGCCAAAACGTATTTGACCGCCGTGTGTATGTCCTGACAAGCAAAAAAAGATGTTATGTTCAGGGCGCAGCTTCTCAATTATATTAGGGTTGTGGCAAAGCAGGATTTTGAAGGCTTTATCATTCGCAGACTTAAGTCCAAGTTCCAGGTCATCCTGATTAAATTTCATTTCTCCCAGTCCAATAACCTGAATTTCCGGCTTCCCCGCAATAATTGCAGAGTTATGAAGAAGATGGATCTTCTCTTCTTTAAATATAGTCATAAGCTGATCCTGTTCCAGCTCAAAATCATTATTTCCCATTACAGCCGCCACTGGCCCATATGCTGACAGCTTCTTAACATTCTCTCTGATTCTTTTTAGCGGAACTCCCTTTTCTGCTAGATCTCCCCCTATAAGAACGATGTCTGCTTGCGAAGGAAATTGCTTAAGAAGTTTCTCGGAGATAATCCTTCTATGAATATCAGAGATAAACAATATAGTCAATTGTCCGCTTTTAAGAGGAAACTCTGGAAAGAAAAGATGATTTTCAGTCAAGGTATTCCTAAAAGCGTTTATAAGCATCCATCCGCCCAACAGCAAGGCCAGGGCAAAAGCAATTATTGCGTAAACCATTTATTTCCTCCATCAGTTAAAGTGTAAGGCACTTTTCTGTGCTTTTTTCATCGCGGGAATCAGCTGCGAATGTTAAGAAAAGATGCCACGAAGCTTATCTTTAAGCGTATTCGAAACACATACGAATAGCAACAATCTTTACGAAATCAGTAAAGTGTAAAACAGTTATTTGCTTTCATAAAATAAATTAATGCCAAATTCCTTTTTCATCACCTGAAAAACCATTTCTCTTTTCTTCCAATGAAATGGCTTCGGCCATAATTCAGGGCTTTTGCGAATGACCTCGCACCTTAATGCGTGAAATTCTGTTTCCGCTTTTTCTTCCTTCTTTTTAAAATAGAGAGAAGTGGCATATCCTCCTGCAATACTCATAATAAAAAATAAATGAAAGGAGCTTTCCAAAAAAGCGCTGAAAACGGTTGAAAATTCATCATGTCCCTGCCTTAGTATGGCAAAATAAAAATATCCCATAAAAAGAAGCACACAGAAAAATGTGAACAGCTGGAAATGCAAGCATTTCTTTTTGTACCGATCAAATTTTCTTTTCTTATCCACTAATCCCTGCAGCATTTTTTTTGTTGGCTCATCCGTACTTTGGTCAAACAGTTGAAATTCCTTTTCCATCTTATCACCATCATATTCAAGTTAGATAGTACAAGATATGAGGGCTGTATAACGATTATGTAGAAAAGACACATCGCCTAACTAAAAAAACGTTCCAAAAGGAACGCTCAATGTTAAAGGGGTATTTCAAGAACCTGTCCTGCATATACCTCATTATCCTGCAGTTTGTTCCATTTGCGGATTTTTTCTTCACCGCTTCGGCTCTTATAATACTTCATGGATATACGATAAAGTGTTTCTTGCGGCAGCACGGTGTGCTGTACAACTTTAACATTTTTATTTGGTTCTTTATCTGCCGTTTCACTAGTTCCCGCTTTTTCACTTTTATCCTTCGCAGTTTTCTTTTCATCTTTTAATTCGGATTGTGCTGTTTTTGGTTCAGTTTTAGCCTGCTCTTCTTTCTTTACATTAGCAGGCTTGTCCTCTTGAACCTTTTTTGTATCCTTTTTATTTTCTTCATTTACTGCTGCCGCAGATTTAGTTGATTCCTGTTTGGTTTCCTTTTGTTTTGGAGTTATTTCGTTTGCTGCAGCCTGATCAGAAGCGGAATGACTGTTTGTGTTGTCAGAGGGTTCGGGATTATCTGATGAGTCTTCATTTATGTATTCATATCCGCCGTTATTGGTGTTTACAGTCGTATGCTTCTGAGTGTAAATGGTTACTGTAAAGATCAGGATAATGAGCATGATAAAACATAAGGCCAAAAAATTAATTAACGGATATCTTAGTTTCTTTTTTTCTTTAGACGGCTTTTTTTTATGAACTTCGCTTCTTGAAGGATATTTTCCTGAACGGCTTTTTTCAGATGTTTCAGCCCTTCTCCTTAATCCTTCAGCTTGATCTTGATGATTATGATGATTCATCATTTGAAATTGATCCACCTCTCTTCAAGTACTCTATTCGAATTTGCACGGCAAAAACGAAATCGATGATAAAATGAGCAGTTATTGTCGTTAACAAATTGCCTGTCATTTCGTACATAATTCCAAGCAGAAAACTAACAAGGACAACAACTGTAAATAAAAGCATGCTGTTTAAATACCTGAAGTGCAGCAATGAAAAAATAGCACTTGCAACCCATATGCCAAAAGCATTTTGCAGGATTCCCCTAAAAAGCCACTCTTCCGTAAACGAAATCAGCAGGGCCAAAAATAGAATGTGAGGCAATTTGCAGGTGCGAAACAGTTTTTCATTAATTCCCCCATCATCATACCATGATTTCGGCAAAAATTTCATTATGAGGAAATCTATGAGAATGACAGCGCATGCAGTTAATACCCCAATTAAATAAATCTTAGGTTCATAAACATTCAGTTTTGAAAAAGTTGCAAATGGGCTGCCTAATAACAGCGTACTTAATACTATCGAAATAAAAATTAGAATGAACTGGGTCAAATAAAGCTGCCGTACCATTTGTCTGTCTGACAAAGAGCGAATCATTTCTTTTTGCTTATTAATCACTCTTTTTCCCTCACCAAGAACATATCTTTTAGTTCCTCCCGCCAATCAGGAAGTTCAGCATTCTGATTTTTACAGGGGTGCCCGTTTTTAAAGGGAGCTAACGTCAGCCCGCACTGGTCGCAGCAAATGGCAGGTTTTTCTTTTTCTTCCCTTACTTCACCAAAATACGCTAAAATTCCTTCTCTTCTGCATGAATTTATGGAAATCCATTTCATAAAATTATTCAGTTTGCTTAATTTTGCTTTTTGCCTTTCCTGCATTTTTCCCCATATTTCTTTAATAGCCTGATTAGGGGCAATCTGGTTCATACCAGCTAAATGATGTTCAATCAGGCGGATTTGCGTTTCCTGAAGCACTACAGAAGCTTTAGAAAAGGAGAACTCTTCATTAGCGGTCATTTCTATATAATTTTTCAATTGCTCATACTCAGGAAACTCATTTCGAATGAGATGAAGAGGAACTTCATAATCATTATCGTTAAATAGACTTATGGCAACTGCAGGAGCACCGTCTCTTCCAGCCCTCCCTATTTCCTGTACATAGGCTTCCATTCCTGATGGCATATGAAAATGGATCACATAACGGATATTTGATTTGTTTACACCCATACCAAATGCATTCGTGCTGCAAACAAGATCAAGCTGACCATTTAGGAATTGATGCTGGATCAGAATTCTTTGTTCCGGCTCCATGCCGCCATGATAATAGGCGGCACTTCTCACCCCATTTTCTTTTAAGTATGCAGTCAGGCGCTCTGTCCATTGTCTTCCACCGCAATAAATAATCCCAGGTCCTTTTAATTCTTTTACAAGCTCACTTGTCCTTTCAAGCTTTTCTGTCAGTCCGGACATTCTTTCAACACAAATGGCAATGTTGGGCCTGTCAACTGATTGGATATGCAGCTCAGGCTGATCCATCAGGAGTGATGACCGTATGTCTGAAAGAACTTCCTTTGTTGCTGTAGCTGTCAGAGCAAGACATGGGGCATGGTTCAGCTCTTTTCTCAATCGTCCCAGCATGGAATAGTCCGGTCTGAAATCATGTCCCCATTGTGATATGCAATGGGCTTCATCAACAACAAATAACGAAATTCGGATGTTTTTTAGCGCAGCCAATAAAGATGGGGATTTCAATGTTTCAGGAGACAAAAAAATAAAGCGGAAAGCATTGAGGTTTTTCATTGCTTTTTCTCTGTCGTGCATATCAAGAAAACTGTTGATCGCGATCACTCTTTTTTCACCATTCATCTTTAACTGCTGACTTTGATCATCCATCAGAGAAAGAAGCGGCGATACAATGATCACAGGACCACTGAGCATATATCCAGGAAGCTGGTAGCAAATGGATTTGCCGCCTCCTGTAGGAAGCATAGCCAAGACATCTTTTCCGCACATAATATCATGGATGATTTCCATTTGGCCTGGCCGAAATTCTTCATAGCCGAAGTTCTTCTTCAAGACTGCCTCATATTGATTTTTCATCGTTTTTCCTCCTCATTTCCGCATAAGCAAGCCTTATTTGAAAATAAGAAAATTGATGGTTCAAGCTTTCTTTTACTTTTTTTAGTTGTTTCGTTTGCAATAAAAGTATTTTGTTTATCATTTCATTCATTTCTTCTGCTGTTACAAATTCCGATAAATCAAAATCAGTATCATTCAGGGCTATTTCCACAACATGGTCCTCAATTGTGCTTTCTTTCAGCTTTCTTGCTGCTGCAATTTGCCCGATGGTTTTACCATTTGCAATCATTTCATATGTTTTCAATGCAGATGCTGTAAACGTTTTTCTTTCAGATGACGGCTGATAGAGATGTGAAAGAATGGAATAGCTGCCGTTTTCTATTTTTACCAGGAGGGAGTGAAGTACGTTTTTAAACAGCAGCTCTAGAAAAGCTGCATCTGTTTGAAAGTATTCTGAGAGCTGCCTAGTTGTCAAACCTATCCTGTTTTTTGAGCTGAGCCTATAAGTAAACACAGCCGCCTCTTTTTCCGAAACGCCTGAGAGGTGCGAATAAAGCTCATCATAAAGAGAAGCAGCCAGCTCTTTGCGTGAAATTTTTTGGGTGAGCAAAAAATGCTTCACCCATTGCAGGTCCTTTTCATTATTAGTAATAGGCAGGAAGCGGCTGTTTTCCCCCACGAGATTGGATACAGTCTGAACAAACAGGGATAGCCGGCTCCAAAATTGCCTCCCTTGAGCTGAATATTTCCATCCGTTTAAAGAGGCTGGAATGGAATGCTCATTCCATTCCTTTGAAAGATAGTCTCTTCCGCTGTTTGTTATCGAATCTGAATCAGCTATAAAGCCAGCCTTCAGAAGTTTCTCTCTGGAATCCTCCACTGTTTTTTTAGATATCCCCGGAAAAATGGCAAATAACGGTCCGAGTCCGAAAAGCTTTAGGTCCTGTATAGTCTGAGAAGACCTTTTCCCTTTAAACAAATGGTATACAGCTGATATGGACCGTTCTCCTTGAAACTTATGTACACAATATAATATCAGTAAATCTAAATAAGTCATCAACATTTCCCCGTAAGATTCAGACATATTTATTGGTATAGAAATATTTTATCAAAGATTAAAGCTCTTTTTGCAAATAATTTTTCAGTGAAGAAGAAGGTGTAAAGTTTTGTTTGGAGGGCAGTTTATTTGGAGAGAACCCTTCTTCTGCTCGTGAATCCATCCTTCATGTTTTTATTGAAAAGTTAATCTAACACCATTACAATGTATATATGTTTTAAGTTTTAACATCCCGTGAAGCAACCCGGGTGAAATTATAACAAGAACGATCAGGAGGTAATGTACATGGCTAAGTATACAATTGTTGATAAAGATACTTGTATCGCTTGCGGAGCATGCGGAGCGGCGGCACCGGACATTTATGATTATGATGATGAAGGAATTGCATTTGTCACACTTGATGACAACCAAGGTATTGTAGAAGTGCCTGAAATTCTTGAAGAAGATATGATGGATGCTTTTGAAGGCTGTCCTACAGATTCTATCAAAGTTGCTGATGAAGCATTTGATGGAGACGCAACTAAATTTGAATAAGGCTTTTAAAAACCCCGGTGCTGCGAGCAGTACCGGGGTTTTTTGAGGATTTATTATTCAGGCTGCGTTCCGCACTTCTGTTTGACGGGAGAGCCATGTTTTTAATTTGGCATAAAGCAGGAGAAAAACTGTAGTGATTAGAACTCCTTTAACCATGTTGAATGGCAGGATAAAAGCAACAATCGTTTGAATCATCTGCTGAGATGTAGTTGCTGGCGCATGGAAAAATAGCGTATATGCAGGAATAAAAACAAAATAATTAAGTATTCCCATTAGTACTGTCATACATAGTGTTCCTATTACAAGTCCTGAAGCAACTCCTTTGGTTGAAGTTGTTTTTTTATAGATCCAAGAAACAGGCAAGATGAACAATAGCCCAGAAATGAAATTTGCGCATTCTCCAACAGGAACTCCTGTACCGCTCCCCTGAATCATATAATGGAGAAGATTTTTGATACCTTCTACTACAATTCCTGCAACAGGACCAAACACGATCGCTGCTATAATTGCAGGGATATCACTGAAATCAATCTTTAATAACAAAGGTCCCGGATATGGAATTTCCAGCATCATCAGCAAATAGGCAATGCTGCTTAAAACACCTACAACTACCTGCTTTCTGGTTTTACTTACTCTCACAAAAATCTCTCCTTTTCATGATCTATCCCGAAAAGAAAGAAAAGGTCACCGGCCTGCAAACAAAAACCCCCTGCTCAGGAAGAACAAGGGGAGAAATTTGCAGGTCAAATAAACGAATAAATGAATTGCTTTATTCGCAAACCTCCATCTTCTCCCATCCAGACTGTACTGTCGGCTCCGGAATCACACCGGATCCTGCCCATATTGCGGCTCGCGGGCTTAAAATGCATTTGCATTTATCACCGCCGGTCGGGAATTGCACCCTGCCCCGAAGATCGATCAATATTTTATTTTCAGACTCATTATAAGGTAAACCATTATATTTGTATAGATAAAAGTCTTGGAAATTTATCGGAATACTTTAGATAAATTGTTTTCTTATTATGGCATTTTTTTTAATCAAAATAGATCATTCCAGTAAACGCTTTCACACTTTACTGCATTGACATAATCTCAGGAATATGATAAATTATCAAAAAATTTTAAATTTGCAGTTAGGGGATGTTTGAGTGTTTCGCATACTTGTTTCAGATCCAATAAGCAAAGAAGGATTAGAGCCTTTGTTGCAGAGTGACAGCATAGAAATTGTCCAAAAAAATGTGGCAGAAGCAGAAGAGGAACTAGGTTTGTTTGATGCTCTGCTTGTCAGAAGCGCTACGAAAGTTACCCAATCTCTGATGGAGAAAATGCCAAACCTCAAAATTATTGGAAGAGCTGGTGTTGGTGTTGATAATATTGATATTGACCAGGCTACAAGAAATGGAATTATTGTTATTAATGCACCCGATGGCAATACGATTTCAACAGCTGAACATACTTTTGCGATGATTACCTCTTTAATGAGGCATATTCCTCAAGCTAATGCTTCTGTGAAATCGAAAGAATGGAAACGGTCTGCCTTCCTTGGAAGCGAACTTTACGGAAAGGTTCTCGGAATAGCGGGTTTAGGCCGGATTGGCAGTGAAATTGCCAAGCGTGCAAGAGCTTTTGGAATGAAGGTTGTTGTCTTTGATCCGTTTTTAACTAACGAAAGAGCATCTAAAATCGGAGTTGAGAGCTACTCTCTCGATCAATTGCTGCAGGAAGCAGATATTATTACAGTACATACTCCATTAACAAAAGAAACAAAAGGACTTTTAAATCATGAAACCATTGCCAAAACAAAAAAAGGCGTTTATTTGGTTAACTGCGCTAGAGGTGGAATCATTGATGAAGATGCACTCATTACTTACCTTGAAAGCGGGCATGTAAAAGGAGCCGCCTTAGATGTATTTGTAACAGAACCGCCAACTGATTCAAGGCTTCTTCAGTTCAATCAAGTTATTACAACTCCTCACCTTGGTGCATCCACTAAAGAGGCTCAGCTGAACGTCGCTTCTCAAGTTGCAGAAGAGATCTTAACATTTGTTAATGGCGGTCAGGTAACATCTTCTGTTAACTTGCCTTCTTTATCAGAAGATGTCTACAAAGAAATTAAACCGTTTGATACATTAGCCAAAAAAATGGGGTCCATTTTATCCCAATGCATGAGAGAGCCAGTGCAGAACATCACCGTTCAATATGAAGGAACAGTCGCAGATCTTGAAACTTCCTTTATTACAAAAAGCCTGATTGCTGCATTTCTTAAAGGCCGGGTCGATGTGACTGTTAATCCGGTCAATGCCGGTATGATTGCACGAGAGAGGGGAATCAGTTTATCAGAAGGAACTACTGCCAACAATTCCGGATATGCCAACTGTTTGACAGTCCAAGTTAAAGGCGATCGCACTACTTTTGAAATTAAAGGGACTTATATTCCTGAGTACGGTGTACGAATTATCGCTTTAAACGGGTTTTCCATTGATTTTTATCCTGAAGGCCACTTGCTGTATGTTCAGCATACAGACGTTCCAGGGGTTATAGGAAACGTTGGAAGGATACTTGGAGACCATTCAGTCAACATTGCCACCATGCAGGTAGGAAGGAAAAAACGGGGCGGTGAAGCGATCATGATGCTTAGCTTTGATAAACCCCTTGAAAATTCCCTATTAGAGGCTTTTAATCAAATTACGGAAATTGTTTCTATTCTTCCTCTGGAAATGGAAAATTAATGCCTTGAATTCATAAAAATGCCTGTTCCATAATGGAACAGGCATTTTTGTATTCATTTTATCCAATAGGAACTTCTTTTCTTTCGCCTCTTGAGAAGGTCATGATCGTTTCATACCCTGTTTTCTTTGCCAGTTCAACTGCCTGATCAAAATCTGCTCCTACATCTTTTGGCTGATGGGCATCAGATGAAAGCACAATAGGGACTCCTTCTTTACGGCACATAGCAAGAAGCGTCTCATCGGGATACAGCTTTCCAATCGGCTTTCGGATTCCGGCTGTGCTGATTTCAACGCATGTTTTTGAATTTCCCAGTGCTTTCGCTGCGCGCTCATATTGTTCTAAAAGAAACTCTTCATCCTCTGGTATATACTTAAATATTTTCACCAAATCCAAATGTCCGACAATATCGAATAAATTAGATTCTGCTAGCGTGACAATTTGATCAAAGTATTTCCTGTAGGTGTCATAGAGATCTCTTTTGTCCCACTCCCCTATGTATTCAGCCAAATCGATTCCAAAGTCCCCTACCCAGTGAACAGAACCGATGGTGTAGTCAAATGAATATTGATCAATAAATTTTTTCATCTCCTGATGCTTTCCGGGAGTATAATCCATTTCGATTGACATTTTAACATCGATACCGGCATTCCACGCTTCTTTAAAAAGAGCTGTGTAATCCTTCATATCAAAAAATCTTCTTTCATCAACCCATGGATTGCTTAAAATATCTTTTGTCTGATAAAAATGATAGGCATGTTCCGAAATTCCAAAATGCTGAATACCTTTTGCTTCCGCTTCAACGGTGAATTTTTTTAAATAGTTTAATGTTAATGTGCCGCGCTCCAAATGATTATGATAGTCTGTTAGCATTTCGTCACCCCTGTTCTCTTTTTTCTACCATACCATTACTATGAGGTGATTTGAAGGAGGTTTTTTTATGTAAGCATTTACATTAAAAGAAATTTTCAAATAAATCTCAATTAATAGAATAATATTATTTCAATAAAATAGTTTGTATATTTATTCTCCTTGATGTATTATTAAGCATATTGAAAAATACTCTATTAAAATGGATCGGCAGGTTAAATTAAATGAACACAATTGAAAAAAAAAAGCTTGGTGTTTTAGGATTATCTCTAATTAGCATTAATGCTATTTTAGGATTAAAAAATATACCATTTGCTGCAACGATTGGGCCTTCAGCTATTACTTTCTGGATTGCAGCAGCACTGCTGTATTTTATCCCTATCAGTCTGATCGTGGCAGAACTTTCGACATCGTTCCCAGAGCAGGGTGGAATAAGTGCTTGGGTGGAACGGGCCTTCGGAAAGAAAGCCAGTTTTTTATGCGGATGGTTTTTCTGGGTGGCGAACTTTACCTACTATCCTTCTCTCTTAATCGGCATTACGGTAAATGTTTCCTATGCCATTAATTTACCGCAAATTATTCATAATTCTTGGTATACGACTATTGTTTCCATTGTTATCTTTTGGAGCATCACTTTGATTACTCTCAGAGGGACTCAAATGAGCGGTAAAATGGCAGCAATCGGGGCCCCAATCGGGGTTATTGTACCAGCAATTCTCATTTTCGGCTTTGGGCTGGCAAGCATTTTAAGCGGACATCCTTCTGCAACACCTTTTACAGCTGAAACGATTGCCCCAAAAAATCTTTCTCTTGATACGGTTATGTTTCTTTCAACCTTAATGTTTGCTTTTTCTGGAATTGAAATGCTCGGCACTATTGCGAGAGATGTTAAAAATCCTCAAAAATCGTTTCCAAAAGCCATTCTGATCTCTTCTATTATCATAGGAGTTATTTATATCCTTGGTACTCTGGCATTTCAATTTGTTATCAAAATTACACCTGATGATACAGCAACAGCTCTTTATCAGTTTGCTGATCAAATAACGAAGCAATTCCATTTGCCATTCAACCTTTCACAGGTGCTCGGGATCTGTTTTGTCATTGCTATACTGGGTTCCTTAACATTTTTGATTCTGAATCCAAGTGTTATGATGGCTGAGAGCGGCAAAGGCATACTCCCTGCAAATTTGACAAAGTCCAGCAAAAACAATATTCCGGCAAACTTGATTTTATGGCAGGCTGTTGGAGTTACGGTCATCCTCGTTTCATCAGGTTTTATTCCAAGTGTTTCAGGCGCCTTGAATATGCTCATTTTAATGGCTACACTGGCCTTTTTCATTCCATATGTGTTTTTAATTCTTGCTTATATTAAACTTAGAATATCGGATAAAACAACCTTTAGGCCGTTTCGTGTTAAAAATAACTTTCTCGCTTACACGATATCAGCTGCAGGGCTCATTTCTGTTATTGGAACGATTCTTTTAACTCTTGTGCCATCACCTGGTACAACCTTTTCTGAATACGCTCCGATGGTTGCAGGACCTGTTATTTTTACATTGCTTGGTCTTTGGTTTTACCGATCAGGTACAAAAACAAAAAAGGCAGATCTTAAAAAAGCGAGCTAATCAATTTGCTGGATTAACTTTAAAAAACGGTGAATTTCCCCTTGGGACTTTCACCGTTTTTTGTGTGTTAATCGACTTGATTATTTATTCACCATACCTGCAAATATATGCATGGGTATACATTTCCTTTGATTATCCGTTTTTCCAGTGGATTGGATTTGGGGAATAAGGTACCGCTACCGGCTTCGTAACATCCATTCGGCCAATCCTGGCTGCTTGAAGATTTTTAAATCTTACTGTTTCAAATCCAAATTCTTTGGCTGTAAGAAGCAGTCCTTCAAGCATAACTACATATTGTTCAGACTTCTCCATTTGAGAATGTTTTGAAAAATAAATGATCAGTTCATGGCCTGCTGATTTTAATTCTTTAATTGGCAGTTCCTTGAGCAAAAGGGATTTTTGAGAATTGTTTTCCTTCGTTTTCATTGCTTCTACTGCCTGATTGATTGTTGCATACGTTTCCCGTGAAGGAGTTAACAGCTTTTGATGCTGCGTTTCTGTTTGAAACAAATAATAAGCCTTTTTCATTTCTTTTTTTAATTCAAGAGAATTCAGCTTTCCATAAGGACCAAAATCAATTCCTTCTTTTCCATTCGTCATTAAATCAATTTTTTTATAGCCGGACCATCGAAACGTTTCTTCCAGTATATCTTTTAAAAAACTGTCTGCCTCACTCGAAATTTTCCTTCCATCTGTCACATTTACGTGAACCGTGTTTAGTGGCTGATCCTGAAATTCCAGCCCTTTTATTTCTGGGGGGGCAAATCCCATTGCTTCGATATTTACATGATCAAGCAGCTGATTAATTTGGGATGGTTTGGAGTCATTTACGCTTCCTTCAAATGTAACTGGAATAATATTTTCAATGTTTTGGTCTCTTAAGGCTATTACTACTGCACGATTCTTCTGGCTTTCTGGAACAACAAACGTTTTTGCAACTGCTGTCTGTTTAGGTGCTGTTTCCTTATTTTCTGCGATAGCAGGCGCCCTATTTTCAGAATCTGATTGCGGGGCTTTTGAAGAATCAGAAACCGGGGTTTTTGAAGAATCGGAAACCGGTGTTTCCGGGAGAGATTTTTTACTATTTACGCTCTCTTTTTTTGCTGCTGAGTTCTCAGATACCTCAATTTTCTCTGGACCTTTGCTTGAGGATGAGGACTTTTCGTTACTGCTTTGACTTCCAGTCAGCTGGGAGATCCAAGAAGGGGAGACAATGAACAAGATCAAAAGTACAGCAGCACTTGCAATGAGCGGCCCAATCCAAACTTTTCTGGATTTTTGCTGCATCCTCATTTCTACATTTTGACGAATTTCGCTTTTCGGTCGCTTATCCGTTATGCCTGGCAATTCACCAAGCAATTTTTCAATTCCTTCCTCATTCCACTCTGATTTTTTCATCCTTGCTCCCCTCCTTTTCTTTTAGGCTTACCATCAGCTGTTTTAATACTTTGATTCCCCTGTGCTGGGTTGTTTTCACTTTACTTTCCGTCCAACCTAGAGCCTCAGCTGTTTCAGTTATGGACAGCCCTTGAATGTACCTTAAAATGATAACTGATTGCTGATCAACTGTGCACTGATCAAGCGAGCGGTAGATCCATTGCACTTCTTCATTCTGAAGGGCAATTTCTTCAGGAAGAGGCGCTAAATCCTGCACCTGCTGTGTATCCCAATCAAATTTCTCGAGAATTCTCTGGCGGACAGTTTTCTGTTTCCGAAACCAGTCAATCGCAACATGTCTTGCAATAGAGAAAAGCCAGGTTTTTTCGCTGCTTCTCCCTTCAAAACGATCGAAGGATTTTAATACTCTTATGTAAACCTCTTGAACAAGGTCTTCCGCCTGTTCTCGATTTTTCACCATATAGAAGAGAAATTGAAAAATATCCTGATGGTATTTTTCATAGATTTTCTGAAAGGTGTCTTCCATGAAAACCCTCCGTTCATTTACTATGTCGTAAGCTGACAATAAAAAGTTACATCCCAACTATATTATGCAACAGCAAAAAAAGGAAGGTTATTCCTTCCTTTTATATGAAAAAACCATTATTCACTTTTCTTCCCTCTGAACACGATGGCACTTCTCTCATATTCTACATCTTTATATCCCGCCCGACAGTTCACTACTCTTGCAGCGGCAAATAAATAATCGGATAACCGGTTAATATATTGCATAACTGCATCACTGACTGGTTCCAATTTATGAAGTGTAACAATTCTTCTCTCGGCTCTTCTGGCAACTGTTCTGGCTAAATGAAGGCTTGCGGAGGCTTCAGAGCCTCCAGGTAAAATGAAGCGTTCAAGCGGAGGAGCTTCTTGAGTATAGGCATCGATTCTTGATTCCAGATCAGAAGCCATCTCAGGTGTTGTTTTATCTACACGTTTTTCTTTGCTTAATACAGAGGCAAGGTCCCCTCCGCAGTCAAACAATTCATGCTGGATTTTCTCAAGTTCTGCGTAAATATCGCTGTATTTTTCCTCTTTTAGCATTGTCATGGATTGTCCTACGATGGCATTCAGTTCATCAACGGTTCCGTAAGCTTCCACCCTTGCATCGTCCTTGTCAACTCTTCCGCCGATAATGCTCGTTTGTCCCTTATCCCCTGTACGTGTATATAAGTTCACAGCTCATTCCCCATTTCTCCATCCTATTATCCGTTTTCTGTTTTTTTCTGCAAGGCTCTCTTAAACTTGACTGTTGAAAATTCCGCTTCAGGTACTATCTTAAGCGGGAGGCCTTAAGAGCCTCCTCGGCGCTATGTGCCTGCTGGGCCTCCCTTAACTCGCTTTTTTCGCCGAAGTCTAAAGCACCCGCTCCAATCAACATGGTGCCAAAAAATAAAGATTTAGCTTTAACTGACCTATCTGTTAAAAAGAAATGGTAAATCATTCTATTTTATTCCGGGCAAGAAGAAGCTGAACGTGGTGCCCTCATTAATACGGCTGCGGACAGCAATTGTTCCCTGATGGGCTTCTACAATGTTTTTGGCAATAGCAAGCCCGAGTCCAGTTCCGGAACGGCCTCTCGTTCTCGCTTTATCCGCTTTGTAAAACCGTTCAAATATAAATGGCAGATCTTCCTCGTCTATTCCTGAGCCAGAATCACTCACATCAAATTTCAATCCATCTTCAGTACTATCCACTCGAATAAGGACTTGGCCGCCTTGCTGAGTATGGCGTATGGCGTTATCCACCAGATTGGTCAGAACCTGCTCAATTTTATCAGGATCCATTTCAAAGCTTTCTTCATTAATAGCCGTTTCTGCTTTCAGTTTGATGGATTTATCTTTGGCAGGCCCTTGAAATTTACGGCTGATTTTTTCAATAAAGTCATAAACATGAACATCTTCGTAGTTTAGCGTTATATGACCTGCTTCCATTCTGGCAAGATCAAGAAGATCATTTACGAGCCTTCCCATTCGGAGAGACTCATCATGAATGATCTGGGCAATCTCTTTTTGGTCTTCTTCACTGCCCGCTATATCATCTACGATCGCTTCACTGTAGCCTTGAAGCATGGCAATAGGGGTTCTTAGCTCATGGCTGACATTTGCAATAAAATCTTCTCGAAGCTTATCAAGCTTCCGTTCCTCAGTCATATCCCTTAAAACAGCAACGGCTCCCCTTACATAATCCTGGTCATACAAAGGCGTCATTAAGAGCACCCATGATCTTCCTTGCAGGGTAATTTCAACTATCTGTTCTTTTTCGGTTTGTACAACTCTTTGAAAAAGCTCCTTTGCTTCAGGGGGCATATCATCGCCGTTTTGTATTTTCATATTCTGTTCATAATACCAAGCCTGCAGAAAGCGCTCTGCCGGAGGATTTGTGACCAATATGGTACCATCAATATTCAGCGTTATAACCCCATCAGCCATACTGCTTAAAATACTGGATAAGTGCTCTTTTTCCTGGCTTAATGCATTTATATGAAACTTAAGCTGCTTACCCATTTGATTAAAAGCAATGGCAAGCTCTCCAATTTCATCATTAGTCATAATCGGCACCTTTGTATCAAATTTGCCTCTTGCCAGTTCAAAGGCTGCCTCTCTCATTTTCCGAAGGGGATTCGTTATCCTTGTAGAAAGAAAAAAGGCAAACACAGTGGTCAGGATAATCCCAAGAAGCGCAGCCAGAAGCGTATATTTCGTCGTGCTTTTCGTAGCTTCCTGGACAGCATTTAAGGATCTGGTGACATATACAGCACCTGGCTCACTGCCTGAAGCCTTATATGGCACCCCTGTTATAAGAACTTGTTCAATACCTTTGCTGTTTTTAGTGCTGATCCGCTTAATGATTTTTTGATTCGTTTTGATGACGCCTTCCAGTTCTTTGTCCTTCTGAATATCTGAAAAAGAAACATGCGGCTGCTCATTCGATTTTGCAGGAGAAGACCAAACACGGTTTTGGCTGTCCTGAATGATAATACTTGTGGAATCATCTGCAAGCTCTGATGAAATAGATCTTGCAAGATTTGCATCACGATGATGAGAAAGAATGAGCGCCACTTTCCCTCCAAGCTGATCAAGCTCTTTTTCTGCAAGACTCACATGATAATTTTCAATAAATTCAAACCATAGTACAGTCAGAATTAACAGCACAACAGAGACAAGAAGCAAAATGGTGGCCCAAAGCTTACCAACAACACTTCGCCATGGTCTCATTCATTTCCAACCTCAAACTTATAGCCGACTCCCCATACCGTTACAATCATTTTGGCTGCTTCTGCAGATACTTTATTGAGTTTTTCCCTAAGGCGCTTTACATGAGTATCAACTGTTCTCAAGTCGCCAAAAAACTCATATTGCCAAACCTCTTTTAACAGCTTTTCGCGGTCATAAACCTTATCAGGTGTTTTGGCGAGGAAATACAAAAGCTCATACTCTTTTGGAGTGAGGCTGACTTCCATGTTGTCCGCAGTTACTCTGTGAGCATCATGATCGATAGAAATATGAGGAAATACAATCACATTTTTAGCTGTTGTATCAGTTTTCAAAAAGGAAGTCTGTGATGATCTTCTCAAAAGGGCTTTCACTCTTAAAATGACTTCTCTTGGGCTGAAAGGTTTCACAATGTAATCGTCTGTGCCAACTTCAAAACCTTGGACACGGTTTGTTTCCTCTCCCTTTGCGGTCAGCATGATAACAGGAGTGGCTTTTTTCTCACGCAGCTGTCTGCACACTTCCACTCCGTCGATTCCGGGCATCATTAAATCGAGAAGAATGAGGGAATAGTCATTCGCAAGAGCTTTTTCCAATGCTTCGTTTCCGTCTTCAGCTTCTTCTATTAAGAATCCTTCACGTTCCAGGTACATTTTGAGCAGCCGGCGGATTCTGGCTTCATCATCTACAACAAGCACTTTTAAATTTTGGTAATCTTCCATACAAAGACCTCCTAGAACACATCATGATATTTCCTTCTGTCACTGAAAAGAGAAAACCTTCACAGCAAAAAGTGAAGGCTTGAAACCATTTTAAAAACTTTCTCAAATCTTTTTGCTTCTCAAAAACAGAATAAAAGATCTGAATCTCCAAGTTTTAAAACTGCTGTTATTAAGCGTAAGAATGCAAGCCTGCAATGACCAGATTTACAAATATAAGATTGAACATGATGATCGCAAATCCAATAACAGCTAGCCACGCCGATTTCTCTCCATGCCATCCTCTTGAAAGTCGCAAATGAAGATACGCTGCATAGAATAGCCAGGTAACAAGCGCCCAGACTTCCTTCGGATCCCAGCCCCAAAATCTTGTCCATGCTGCCTGAGCCCAGATCATGGCAAAAATGAGGGCACCAAGAGTAAAGACTGGAAAACCGATCGTAACAGAGCGGTAGCCGATCTCATCGGTAAGATCCAGATTTAGTTTATTTGTAAGAGGCTGAAGCATTTTGGATATGCTTTTCCTCATTATTAATCTTGCCAATCCATACAAAATCAAACCAGTAAAGAAAGACCATAGCACTGTATTTAATTTTCTGCCGGAAAAAACGGCCGGCACATCAAACAGCGGATTCATTTTACCGGGGGTAAGCAATTCTCCCTTATTTGGACCAATCAGAGCTGGCATCTGATAAACCATCTCAGCCTCTGCTCCTTTTTTATCAATCCATTTAAAAGATTCTTCATATCCTGCTAACCTGAAAATACTTGTAATAATAATAAATCCTATGGTAGCAACCATGAAAAACATAACAAATTCAAGCCAAAACGTCTTTTTTGAAGGCTTGGAATGGTCTGTATTTTTCAGCAGATACAACACTCCAGCAATAAAGCTAATGGCAAGAATGGCCTGGCCCAGAGCGGCGGTTGTCACATGTATGTACAGCCACTGGCTCTTAAGGGCAGGAATAAGCGGGGATATATCTGTTGGAAACATACTTGCATAAGCAATCAGCAAAAGAGCTACCGGCAGAGTGAATAGCCCAAGAATAGCTGTTTTATAGAGAAAGTATAGAATGATAAAGGCAAGAACCAGCATCATGCCAAAGAAGGTAGTAAATTCAAATAAATTGCTGACAGGGGCATGCCCAGAAGCAATCCATCTTGTCACAAAATAGGCTATCTGTGCGAGAAATCCTGTTATAGTAACAATGATGGCAGCCATTGACCATTTTCGGAATGTCTTTTCCTTACTGTCTCTCCGGCTGTCTCTAATGGAACCGCCAAACAAAAATGTTGCTGCAAGATAAAGGATAAACGCTGCATATAAAAAATTACTGCTGATCTCAGCCATCAGGCTTCCTCCCCGGATCTATTTTGCTATCTCTCTCTGATCTTTAGGCTCCTGAATTGTTGTACCTTCTGTTATTCTGTTAATCTCTGTTTTCAGGCCGTACCAGTTTTTATTCGTATGTGCTGCAAGCCAGATTGAACCGCCTTTTCGTTTAATCCAGATACGGCGGTGGTTCCAGTACATCCCTTGTGTAACACCAATCATAAAAATAGCTCCGCCAAGTGCGAGAATCCATAAGGTTAAATCCTTTTTAACAGTAAGGCCTGTAACGTTTTTTGTTTCTACACCTGCAAACTTCATTTTGTATTTCGTGGCTCCAAGCGGCTCCATTGTCTGCTGAATGCCAACAAAACTCGTCTCTCCTTTCGGACGGTCAGGCGCAAACATTTTAAATACAAAAACCGGATTATTCGGAAGTCTGGATTTTGAAGCAGGCTGTCCATCGCTGTCAAAATAAAAATCAGGAAGGTAATCGGCAATCTCAACCCTATACCCGTTGCCAAGATCGTATTTTTTAGCCGGATCATTTAAGTCAACTGTCATTAATCCAAATTTCTTACCCGATTTTTTGTCAGTAAGGTTAAATTTCATTTTATTCAGTTCGTTCATTCTGAAATCAACCTGATACAGCGAATAGTTATTGAATTCAAGCGGCTGGTTAACCCTGATTGCTTTGTCTTCTACTTTTGTCAATTCAGGTTCAGCACCGGGAATAATCTTGCCTTTTCGTTCATAAAGCGTCACATCTGCCTCATAATTTTTGGCGACAGTTCCATCACCTTCTCTTGCAAGGGCTGCAGCAAACACTTGATCTTCTTTATCTTTCTCGTAAACTTCTACTTTAAATTGATTGTTTTTTAAATAGTACTTTCCATTTGTTCCAGGGATTACGGAGGTTTCTCCTTCTCTCAGCCAGAGCATTTTGTCTATGTACATACCCGGAACGACTCTTAGCATCGAACCAATCAGAAAAATAATCAGGCCAATGTGATTTACATAAGGGCCCCATCTTGAGAATCTTCCTTTTTCAGCCAGAATATTTCCGTTCTCTTCCCTTAGTTTATATCTTCTTTTTTTCAGGCCCTCTTTTATGGAAATCAGTGTTTCTTTATCAGCAGCCTCGGAAACTCCGAAAAGGCGCTGCCTTGACATAAAAGCATCGTTTTTGGTGACGCCCTGTTTTTTTAATGCTCTGTATAAAGGAATGACCCTGTCCAAACTGCATATGACAAGAGAAATTCCGATTGAAGCAAGCAGGATACAGTACCACCATGAACCAAATAAATTATTAAAACCAAGATCGTAATAAATTTGGCCAAAAACCCAATATTGATCCCTGTAGAACTGCTCAGGATCCACATTCGGAGGAATATACATTTGCTGCGGAAAAATGGTGCCTATCGCAGATGCTGCCAGAGTAATCAGAATAAGCCATATACCAACTTTTACAGAAGAAAAAAAGTTCCAAATTTTATCGATAACGGACTTATTGTACGTTATTGACCTTCTTGCACTTCCATCATATCTCATATCCAATAAATCTTGGGATTCAGCAACAGACTCAGTACCAATCGGCTTTCCGCAGGATTCACAAAGAACCGTGCCAGGCGGGTTTATATGACCGCATTCACATTTAACTTCTTCCATGGTGATAAACTCCCTATTCAAGGTTTGATTTGTTCCATGAATTTTTCAACCATTCCCTCAGTCAATTGACCGGAATAGACTTTTACGACTTTTCCTGCTTTATCAATTAAAAAACTGGTCGGGAGCGGATTTACCCCATAAGCATCCAGGACCTGACGATCTTTATCAATCATTACAGGAAAGGTCAGATGATATTGATCAACAAAATTTTGGACGGTAATTTTTGATTCTGATATGTTAACTGCCAGGACTGTAACTCCTTTTGAGGAGAAATGCTGGTATTGGCGGTCAATAAACGGCATTTCTCTTTTGCATGGCTCACACCAAGTTCCCCAGAAATTCAAAATAACCCCTTTACCCCTGTAATCCGAGAGCTGATGCTTTTTTCCATTCAGGTCTGTCAGCACAAAATCAGGAGCTTTGCTTCCTGCACTGACAAGCTCCTTGCTTGCAACAAAATTAGTATACAGCGTATAAACAAGCGCAATTCCTAAAACCAGCAAAATCAGGCTTCTTATAAGCAATCTTCTCTTTTTCATTGCCAAACTCTCCCACCCTATTGCATTCAAAAATATTATATCATTATGTTAGACTAAAATTTGTAAGAGTTTTTGAAGTTTATGTGAATTGTCAGAAAGTTCACTTACCGTGTTCTGCAAGCGCTCTCAGCTGTTTCACTTCATGCGGTGTCAGTTCTCGTGCATCCCCTGTATTCAGCCCATGCAAATCCAAAAATGCAAAACGTTCTCTTTTCAGCTTCAGAACTTCATGTCCAATAGCCTCAAACATCCTGCGGACTTGCCGGTTTCTGCCCTCATGAATCCCGATTTCAATGATGCTTGTCCCTTTTTTTCTATCTACTGATGTCATTTTCACTCTTGCAGGCGCTGTTTTGCCATCCTCAAGCTGAACGCCTCTTTCAAGTTTCTTAAGCGCTTCTCTAATAGGAATGCCTTTTATTTTAGCAACATATGTTTTTTCTATTTCGTATTTTGGATGTGTTAAAATATTGGCGAATTCCCCATCATTCGTAATAAGGAGCAAACCGGTTGTCTCGTAATCAAGCCTTCCAACCGGATAAATTCTTTCTTCACTATGCGGGAAAAAGTCAGTAACCGTTTTTCTCCCTTTATCATCCGTTACGGCTGAAATAACACCTCTTGGTTTATAAAATAAATAGTAGACCGGTGCTTCTTTTTCAATTTGAACTCCTTCAACCTCTACACGGTCATTATCGGTTATCTTTGTTCCAAGCTCTTTCACTACTTCGCCATTCACTTTCACTTTTCCTTCAAGAATCAGCTGCTCCGCTTTTCTTCTTGAAGCTATGCCTGCATGTGCAATTACTTTCTGTAAACGTTCCATTGATATTCACCTCTTGTAACATCTTACTTGTTTCAGATTTAATAAACAAGCACTCATTGAAAGAAGCGCTGCGAAAAAGAGACCAGCAGAAGAATTGCTTGCTGTTGAAAGGTTTTTATTCAGCTGAACAAACAAAAAAACGCTCCAAAAAAGCGTTTTTAGCGTCAATATTACAGTACTTGAATACTCAAAATAATAACGAAACTACCACGATTGAAGCAATAATGCCAATTAAATCAGCAAGGAGGCCTACTTTAAGAGCATCACCCATTTTTTTCACCCCTACAGCCCCAAAATAGACGGTCAGAATGTACAGCGTTGTGTCTGTACTGCCCTGCATAACGGAAGCAAGTCTTCCAATAAAAGAGTCAGGACCATGCGTTGCAATTAAATCGGTTGTCATACCCAGGGCAGCTGTACCGGAGATCGGCCTTATAAATGCCAGCGGCACAATTTCTGCTGGTATTCCAGCCATATTAAGAACAGGCTTCAGCAGATCCATGACAAATTCCAGAGCTCCAGAAGCGCGAAAAACAGTTATTGCAACAAGCATTCCGACTAGGAAGGGAATAATCGAAAAGGAAATCTCAATTCCTTCTTTCCCCCCCTCTACAAATGCTTCATAAGTTTGGACTTTTTTTATTGTTCCATAGATCAAAATAAAAACAATCATAAGGGGGATCATCCATACTGATATCAGGCTTATAATAGCCAACCTTTATCCCCCTTTCTTTGTCCTTCTATAATAATAATATCGATCAATAAAGAGAGCTCCAATGGCTGAAATGATGGTAGCAATGAGCGTCGGCGCTACAATTTCTGTGGGAGAAGATGAGTGATAGGCCATTCTGACAGCTATGACGGTTGTTGGAATAAGAGTAATGCTTGAAGTGTTGACTGTAAGAAACGTGATCATAGATCTGCTCGCAGAATTTTTTCCGCCATTAAGCTTTTTCAATTCTTCCATTGCTTTAATTCCCAGTGGTGTCGCTGCATTCCCCAGGCCAAACATATTGGCGATAGTGTTTGACATTATATAACCCATTGCAGGATGCTCAGGCGGAACCTCGGGAAATAATTTGCTTGCTAATGGTTTGCAAAGCCTGCTCAATTTTTCAAGGAGTCCTGCTTTCTCCGCGATTTTCATCAGCCCAAGCCAGAAAACCAGAACGCTGATTAAACCGAATGAAAGAGTAACGGCATCCTTTCCGCCTTTAAAAATAGCAGCATTCACCTGATCGATTGTGCCGTTGAATAAGGCGAACACGATGCCTATTACAGTGAGAGCGACCCATATGAGGTTAACCATATGAGGCTCCGTTCATCACAAAAAACAGCTCTTTCAGTGTTTGCCAGAAGGATGCGGCAGGTCGCGGGATGCTGCCATTGTCAAAATAAATCGGTACTTTTTGAATGATTTCTTCCCCAAGTGTAACCTTATAATAACCAACAACAGATGGCACCTGCTCTTTTTTCTTCCATTTCCTTTCAGGCTTGATGAGCTGGATCGTTACTCTTACCTGCTCTTTTTCTTCTGTTGTCAGCGGGTAAATGATATCACGATTAATAAACACTTTGTTTTTATAAAACAAATCGCCGACTTCTGAAAGCGTTCCTTTATCTTTCAGTTTATAAAGATCATATTTATCAAAAGCCGTTTCATACATTCCGATATGATCGTTCCAGTCATCAGGGGCATTGATTGTCACTGCGATAAAATCTCTGCCTTCCTTGGAGGCTGTAGTGACAAGCGTCCTTTTAGCCAGTTTTGTATAACCTGTTTTTCCTCCAGTACAGTACTCATAAAGGGTCGTTAACAGCTTGTTTTTGTTCTTCCATATCCTGTCCCACTTTTCATCAGGATTCGGGGCCCGATATACTTTTGTTCCTGACACATTCTTAAATGTTGGATCCTGCATGGCATATCTCATTAGGAGTGCCATATCGTAGGCAGTTGAATAATGGTTATCTGAATCATCAAGACCGTGCGGGTTCGCAAAAGCAGTGTCCTGCATTCCAATCTGTTCAGCTTTTTCGTTCATTAAGTGAACGAAACCTTCCTTGCTTCCTCCTACATAATCAGCGATAGCCATCGCTGCATCATTTCCGGAACGAAGCATCAGTCCATAAACAAGATCTTTCAGTTTTATTTTTTCACCAGGTTTTAAATAAACGGACGAACCTTCTGTACCTACAGCTCTCGGACTAACAGTAACCATATCATTAAGCTTTCCTGATTCAACTGCTAGGACTGCTGTCATAATTTTAGTTATGCTTGCTATTCTTCTTTTCGTATGTTCATCTTTAGCATATAAAATGCGCCCCGTTTTCTGATCCATCAATATCGCGCTTTGTGCACTTACCCCTTGTGCAGTCTTTGACTGAAAGGGCAAAGCAGAAAGCATAGTCAAAATGGCTGTAATTATTAAGGCACCTTTTCTCCAAAAAATCATCTTTCTACACGCCCCTTACTCTTTTGTACAAGTTATGCATGAAGGGCTCGCCGTATGATTGAAATCAGGAAGAAACTTGCCTTACCTGCATTTTGATAAATATGATTTTAATCCATATGAAAAGGCGGCCTATTAAGGCCGCCCCAGTTGTCATTTCAGCTTATTTGGATTGCATCATTTTTGTTCTATAGTCAGTTTCATAATATTCCAGTTCTTCTCGCATTGTTTGGAAATCACTTTCAAGAAAAGTTATCAGCTTTTTAATAGACACAGGCACTTCTGTCCGGAATTTAATGGCATTTTTTCCCGTATAAGCCGAGCGGCTGTCTTCATACCACACATCCTGTTTCGGCTGAAAAAATTCCTCAATGCATTGGTGATAAATGCGGTAAAGCACTTTTTCTGCGGCACCTTTTCGGAAAGGCTCATTATGTATAATAACCTGGCAAGCCTCTAATCCTTCATCGCAATAAACGGTAAGTCTGCGGAAGTTCCCCAGCAGTTCTTTGTAAAATACATCTTCACCAGCCTGTTCCTCCTGCAGAGAAGATATCGTAGTAGAATCCAAAAACTCTGTAAGCTGGTTAACTGCTTTTTTAAGAAATTCTGCCACCTGTTCCGTTTGTGCTTTTACCATACTATTGCCCATTAGCCTATAATCCCTCCGTATTCTTCTGCACTGTTTGAGGTCATTTTCAATAGCACAGTGCTCATTTAACTGGTGTGAATTTAATACCCGTTCTCATCAGTATGAATCAGAATTTTTATAGTTAACCTTTCTGGTAATCAAGATATGAGACACTTTTTCAATAAATGCCTTCTATTCTGATTCTGCCCGGGCTATTCCACTCATTTTATCATAAAATTTTGAAATTTAGCAGATTTATTTGAGTTCATTGAGTGTTTCATTAAATTTTTCAAAAAATAAATCTGCTTCTTCCTGTTCAAACTCATCATCCGCATTCATTGGAAGCGGGGGAAGTTCATCAATGGCATTCAGCCCAAAGTACTCTAAAAATTCCCTGGTCGTTCCGTACAGAATTGCTCTTCCGGAACCTTCCGCTCTTCCTACCTCTTTAATGATGGCTTTTGATACTAAAGTCTGCAAAGGCCGTTCTGTTTTAACACCTCTTATTTCTTCAATTTCTATACGTGTGATGGGCTGTTTGTATGCAATGATAGCCAAAGTTTCAAGTGCCGCTTGCGATAAGGAAGACGGGCCAGGATTTTCGACCAATTTTTTCAAATAAGGAGCGAACTCCTTTTTGGTCGTCAGCTGATACACTCCCGCTACTTCCATCAATAAAATACCGCGCTGATCGGATTCATAACTTTCTTTCAAGCCCTCTAATACTTCTGAAACAGCAAGTTCATCTGTTTCAAGCACTTCTGTCAGCTGTTTGATCGACAGCCCCTCGTCTCCTGCTGCAAACAGAAGGGCTTCTGTTATCGCCTTCCATTTAATAATTTCATCTGTCATGCTGTGGTTCACTCCCTGTGACGAAGAGGTCTGAAAAGTTATTCTCCTGCTCAATTTGAATCAGGTTTTTTTTCATTAGCTCTAAAACAGCTAAAAAAGTTACAACCAAATAATCCTTTGAAGCGTAAGGAAATAAATCGTAAAAATTTCGTTTTCCTGGAAATTCCTTCAGTTCCTTCACAATTTCATCCATTCGTTTTTCAATCGGTATTTCTTGTCTTGTAATCCTTGTTGTTAATGGTTTTTGCAGTTTTTTTCGCCTCAAAAGCTTCTGGAATGCCCCGAGCATATCATAAACAGAAACATTCAGCGGCAATTTATCAGGCTGAATATCTGATGAAAATTCACTTAAGTCGCTCGGCGGTTTCGTATAAACAAGCGATCTGTCTTCTTCTCTTGCCTTAAGGTCATCTGCTGCTTCTTTATATTTACGGTATTCAATTAACCTTTGCATCAATTCATCTCTTGGATCTTCTTCAGGCTCCGTCATATAATCATCTTCAAAAAGCTCTTCTTCCTGCTTTGGCAAAAGCATCTTGCTTTTGATGGAAAGAAGTGTTGCAGCCATCACAAGATATTCAGATGCCACATCAAGCTCGAGCTCCTTCATAGCATGTATATAGTACATATATTGCTCTGTAATTTGCGCCACCGGAATGTCGTAAATATCAATTTCCAGACGGTTGATCAAATGAAGCAAAAGGTCTAGCGGACCTTCAAACGCATTAATTTTCACATGATATTCCAAATTTATCCCACCAACATATCCTAATTAACCAGCTATCCATTAGTATAGAACATAACGAACGCCAGTCCAATATTAAATTAAAGCTGAAGTGTGAAATGCCGTTCAGCCAAGATCATGATAATTTTTTAAAAACCAGGGCAATCGCCCAGACATATAAGTCAAACACACATATGATACCTATGTAAAAGCCAGACATGAAGGAGGAAATAACATGGGTGATGGTGGATTCGCTTACGGCGGAGGTTTTGCACTGATCGTCGTATTGTTTATCTTGTTGATTATCGTAGGTGCAGCTTGGTTGTGCTAATAATGAAATGAAAGGGAAGTGCTCATTTAAGAGCACTTCTTTTAGATTTTTACTGACCTTTTATTTAGGGCATTTAATGGAAAAAAACTTATGGTACACTAAATGAAAGGCTGTTTCAGCATACGCTGCCTATTTTTGAATGCAAATTTTACGGAAAAAAGAGCATAAATGAAGACTGCTTTCGCAAAAATTGCTATTCGTATGTGTTTTAGACCACGCATAAAGATTGGCTTCGTGGCATCTTTTCTTAAAGTTCTTGCCTAATCGATGGTTTGTTGAACTAAAAATAGGGTGATGAGCAACAAAGTTTAAGAAAAGAGCCTTAATGAAAAAGAAAAATACTGAGGTGCTTAGCATGTATCCTAAAGCTTACATAGACTATCTTGTTCATTTTCACAGTGACCGCGATTATTTTGAATGTCATGAAATTTTAGAGGACTATTGGAAAAAGGATCCCCCTGATTGCAGGAATATCCTTTGGGTTGGCTTCATCCAGCTGGCTGTTGCTCTGTATCATCAGCGGAGAAATAACTTTGAGGGCTCCACAAGATTGATCAGGAATGCATATCGAATATTAACGAATAAAAAGCAAGCTCTCATCCAACTTGGGCTTGATGAAAAACAGTTTATTCTTCTTTTAAAAACCCGCATGGAGCAAATCGGGAACAAGGAACCTTATAGGAGCATAAACCTTCCTATTAAAGATCCTGAGCTTCTCTCCCTCTGTCAGCTAGAAAGTAAAAAATCAGGTTTTGCATGGGGCAACGATAGTGATATCAGCAATAACCACTTGATTCACCGCCATACTCTGAGAGACCGGGAAGAAGTGATAGCTGAACGCAGCAGACAAAAGGAACTCAGGAAAAGAAAAAGAGAGAGTTAATGGAAGAAGCAGAGGCTTTAAAAGCCTCTGCTTCTTTTATTGGTACAGGAATTTACACTCATTACTTTTTAAAAGTAAGAGGATATGGCCTTTTATCAAATGCTTTTTTGCTTACTCCTTCAATTCCGGATCGGAGGATTGGCATTTTTCAAAGAAGCCCTCTGTATGTTCATCTGGAACAAATTGGCGATTTTTGTGCATATCCTGCAATGCTTTAACCATTTTCTTGCCAACACCTTGCTGACGATGAGAAGGGTTAACGCTTATATGCTGGACTACAATGATATCTTCATTTTTCTGAAGGATACCGATCGCACCGATAATGTCCTCTTCTTCTTTCCAAAGGAAAAGCTGCCGGTCTTTTTCTGTTTCATAGCTTTTTATCGTTTGCTGCAAATGTTTCAGATCTTTTTCATTCGGCATAAAAGAAAGAAGTCCCATTGCAATTTTTTCAAAGCTTTTCTTGTAGCGAATCAGCATAAATACCCCTCATTAACAAAATAGCTTCCCAATAATGAAAGCAAGAATAACAAGCCGGTAGATCAAAATATCATCATATAATGTCTATCTTGTATTCTTCTGAAATTACTTTCCGAAGAATACACTCCTCAGCATATTATATACAGAAATTCCGGCAATTTAAACACTTTTCCATAAAAATTAACCGAGGGACTTCATCAGGTTTGCCATTTCAATCGCTGAAACTGCTGCTTCCCAGCCTTTATTGCCGGCTTTTGTTCCAGCTCTTTCGACTGCCTGTTCAATCGTATCAGTTGTTAATATACCAAAAATAACAGGTATTCCGCTCGTCATTGAAGCAGATGAAACGCCTTTTGCAGCTTCATTGCACACATAATCGTAATGGCTTGTGGAGCCTCTAATGACCGTACCAAGAGTAATGACAGCATCATATTTCCCTGAGTCTGCCATTTTCTTTGCAATAAGGGGGATTTCAAATGCTCCCGGCACCCATGCCACTTCAACATTTCCTTCATCAAGGCCATGTCTTTTCAGAGCATCCTCTGCGCCTCCAAGAAGTCTGCTTGTAATAAAATCATTAAATCTTGCTACTACGATTCCTACTTTTAAATCAGATGCGATTAAATTGCCTTCATACGTTTTTACCATTACTTCCACCATCCTCAATTTTATAAATTTTAAGAAGCAGCTTACTTATATGTGCAATAGGTGTCCCATTTTTTCATGCTTTGTTTTTAAATAACGCTCATTTTCACTGACTGCCGGTATTTGGAGCGGGACCCTTTCAGATACTTTTAACCCATAGCCTTCAAGACCAGTAATTTTTCTTGGATTGTTCGTTAATAGCCTTAAATCTTTAAGTCCTAAATCCTTCAAAATTTGCGCGCCAATCCCATAATCTCTTAAATCTGCTTTGAATCCCAATTTTTCATTTGCTTCAACTGTATCGAGCCCCTCTTCCTGAAGCTTATAAGCCCTCATTTTATTAAAGAGCCCTATGCCTCTGCCTTCCTGGCGCATGTATAAGAGGACTCCGCTGCCTTCCTTTTCAATTCTTTTTAAGGCTGCATGGAGCTGAGGGCCGCAATCGCATCGCTTGGATCCAAAAACATCCCCTGTAATGCATTCTGAATGCACTCTGACAAGCACTGGCTTCTCTGAATCTATTTCTCCTTTTACGAGGGCAATATGTTCTTTTCCATCAAGCACATTAGAATAGCCAACCATTTTAAAATTCCCGTAATCAGTCGGCAAATTGATCTCTGCCTCCCGCTTAATCAGCTGATCTGTCTGATTTCTGTATCTGATTAGATCTTTGATGGTGATCAATTTCAAATCCATTCGTTCCGCTAACTTTTCAAGATCAGGGACACGGGCCATTGTGCCGTCATCCTTCATAATTTCGCATATGACACCAACCGGCTCAGCACCTGCCAAGCGAGCCAGATCTACAGCAGCTTCTGTATGCCCCGCACGTCTGAGCACTCCCCCGTCCTTTGCTATAAGAGGAAAGATATGTCCAGGCCGATTAAAATCAGAACCTTTTGCTTCATCGGCAAGCAATGCCAGTATCGTTTGAGATCTTTCAAATGCACTGATTCCTGTACTGGTTGTTTTATGGTCAATACTGACGGTAAAGGCAGTGCCGTTCATATCTGTATTTTTTTTGACCATAGGCTGAAGATCCAAATAGCGTGCTTTTTCCTCTGTCAACGGAACACAAATTAATCCTTTACCTTGTGAAGCCATGAAGTTGATAACATCAGGTGTTGCTGCTTCACCCAGCGCAACGAAATCCCCTTCATTTTCTCTGTCCTCATCGTCTACCACAATAACAACTTTTCCTTTTTTTAAATCCGCCAGTGCTTCTTCAATTGAATGGAACATTCATACAACCTCCTATCTATATAAAACCGTTTTCTCGGAAAAAGTCAGCAGTCAGCTTTCCCTTCTTCTTGTCTTGTGAAACGTTTGCGAACTTATGAAGGTATTTTCCTATAAGATCGCATTCTATATTCACCAGATCGCCTTCCTTCTTCATTCCAATTATTGTTTGTGACAGCGTGTGCGGAATAAGCGAAATGGTCACACAGCCATCTTTAAGACCGAAAATGGTCAGGCTTACACCGTCTACAGCAATGGAACCTTTCATAACAAGCGTCTCAGTGACGGAGGGGCTTGTTTCAATTTCATAATAAACGGCATTCTCTTCGGCTTTTTTTCTGACGATTTTTCCGGTTCCATCAACGTGGCCGCTGACGAAATGGCCGCCAAAACGGCCATTTGCCGCCATCGCCCTTTCCAAATTGACTGAAGAACCTTTATTCAGCTGGTGCAGATTTGTGGCCTTCATCGTTTCAGGCATTACATCTACTGTAAAGCTCCGGTTCGTAAAATCTGTAACCGTTAAGCAGACCCCGTTTATGGAAATACTGTCACCTAGACTGACGTCATCCAGAATGGAGCTTGCTGAGATAGAGAGAATCATGGAGCGCGATCCTTGCCTGATGCTTTCCACTCTTCCGATTTCTTCTACAATTCCTGTAAACATGATGGATCCTCCTGCTTAGGTTCTGCGATGATTTTTATATCCTTTTCTATCAAAGAAACTTCTTTAAAAATAAGTTCTTTGGCATCTGCCATTATTTGAATCCCTTCTCCGCCGACAATAGATAGGGTCTCAATTCCCCCTATAAGCTTTGGCGCCAAATAGAGAATCATTTGATTAAATGCACTTTCTTTCACAAAGCTTCCCATTACCGTGCTTCCGCCTTCTACAAACAGCGAAGTGATTCCTTTTTCTCCAAGTAGGGCGAGCAGCCCCTTCACTGTTATTTTTTCCGAATCAAGCTTAAGAACGGTTATCCCCTTTTTTTCAAGTGCAGAAACTTTGTTCTGATCAGCATTTATTCCTGTCACAACCCATGTTTCAGCAATGCCGTCCTCCACAACTTTTGCCTTCAGAGGGATTCGGCATTCGGTATCAAGAATAATCCGGACAGGCTGCCGTTTGGCATTTGGCAATCGGCAGGTCAAACTGGGATCGTCCTTCAATACCGTTTCTATTCCTGCAAGTATGCCATCGTGTGATTCCCTGTAACGATGGACATCCTCTCTTGCACCTGATCCGGTTATCCACTTGCTTTCTCCAGTCGCTGCAGCTGTCTTGCCATCCAAACTGGCTGCTGATTTGAGCGTTACATAAGGGGTTTTTGTTTGTACATAATTTAAAAAGAATTTATTCATTTCAAGGGCTTCTTTTTCAAGAATCCCTATATCTACCTTTATGCCTGCTTTTCTTAATTTTTCAATTCCTTTTCCCGCGACGAGAGGATTTGGATCCTTTACAGCTATAATCACCCTGCTGACTTTCTTTTCAATCAGCAAATCTGCACAGGGAGGGGTTTTTCCATAATGGCTGCAAGGCTCAAGCGTCACATACACTTCGGCACCTTCTGCTTGATCACCAGCCATAGTAAGAGCATGTACTTCAGCATGGGGTCCCCCTGCTTTTAAATGCGCGCCCAGTCCTATGATTTTGCCATTTTTCACAACAACTGCTCCAACCATCGGGTTTGGACTGGTTTGGGCTCTTCCCTGTGCTGCCATTTCAAGTGCAGTTCTCATATACTCTTCATCTTTCAACTATAATCGCCTCCTTTTATCCCTAAATAAATTTCAGGGTACAAAAATAGCCCCAGGAATTCTGTCCTGGAGCTTAAGAGCGATCACATTTGCATGACAAACTAGAGCATAATTTTTCATATTTTTCGAAAAACCATACTCGTCAAGAAAATTGTGATCCTTCTCCCATCCAGACTATACTGTCGGCTCCAGAATTTCACTGGATCCACCGTTAGACGAATCTAACGGGTCACGGACTTGGGAACGAAACTGTTCCATCACCGCCGGTTGGGAATCTCACCCTGCCCCGAAGGATTACAATACTATTTAATTAAAATAAATCTTATTAATTATTTTAGCGAAGATAGCAAGGCAGTGCAACAAATAACATTTGAAGAATAAAACACCCCGTAATTAGTAATGGAGTTTCAACTGGCATAACCTGTTTTCTCACTATACCAATTTTTGCTCGTTAGAACCCGATTCGCCAGTAAAACATGCTATTTTGGACACTAAGGGGTTTCATCAGTAATTCCAGGCCTTACGAGTACTATAAATCTTACCTTTCACCCTTTAAAATAGCGTTTTCAAATTCTGGCTGCAATTAGCCAACATGACCTTTCCAAAAAAGACACCATCTGCATTCAAATCTCCTCAAATTAATGAACAATTAGGATTAAATCACGTCCACTAGTGCAGATTCTTTCACTTGGTACTCTTTTTCGTCCTAAATATTGCAGCCATCACAGAGAGGACTGCACAGAACCAGATTTTATCATTTCCAAAACGGCAAAAAAAGGGCTAAAATAGCCCTCCCAATTACTTGCCTATAAATTCCTGAGTCCAATAATGACCATCCTTAACATAGCCTACGCCAATCTGAGTATAGTTCTTATTCAAGATATTTGCTTTATGACCTGTGCTATTCATCCAGGCTGCCATGACTTGCTCGGCAGATGTTTGCCCTTCGGCAATGTTTTCCCCAGCCGTGTTGTACGTTATTCCGAAATCTCTCATCATATCAAAAGGACTGCCGTATGTAGGGCTCTGATGATCAAAGTAATGCTGATCATGCATATCCTGAGATTTGTATTTTGCTACTCTTGATAATTCCCAATCTGCAGTAAGAGCTTTTAATCCGGCCTTCGCTCTTTCTTTATTCACTAAATTGACTACTTGAGTCTCTGCTGATGCCTCAGGATTCGAAGGAATCGTTATTTTTTGCCCTGTAGTTATTTTATCGGGATTTTTTATTTGGGGATTTGCCTTTATTAACTCAGACACGCCAGTCTTTGTTTTCGCAGCAATCTTCCAAAGGGTATCCCCTTTTACTACTGTGTATGTATTTGATGCAAAAGCTGCAGCAGGCAAAAGCAAGGATAATGCCAAAACGGATGAAATCACTTTCTTGAACAGGTTAATTCCTCCCTAATATGTATTCAATTTTATGCAATCCGGGGGATTACTCTATTATTTTAATAACATTCTCAGACCGCCATCAATAACAAAAATGTGGTAAAAAAGCCAAAAAAAAAAGAGAGGCTCTTCGTCCTCTCTAATTTCTTTCTTTATGCTTCAAATACTTCCACTTTTTCCATTTTATCGCCGTTTTTCATTGCTTTTGCTGCTGCAACATTTGAAGTCACTTTACCAAAAACTGTGTGCACTCCATTAAGATGCGGCTGTGGCTCATGCACGATAAAGAACTGGCTTCCGCCTGTATTTTTGCCTGCATGTGCCATTGATAGGCTTCCCTCTTCATGTTTATGAGGATTCCCTTCTGTTTCGCAGTCGATCGTGTATCCAGGACCGCCAGCTCCTGTTCCTGTAGGATCTCCTCCTTGGGATACGAAGCCCGGGATAACGCGGTGGAATGTTACTCCATTGTAAAACCCTTCGTTAGCAAGCTTTTCAAAGTTAGCTACTGTGTTTGGCGCTTCTTCCGGGAAAAGATCAAATTCAATTTTTTCTCCGTTTACCATTAATATGTATCCTTTTTTTGCCATTATAATCTCTCCTTTAGAGTTAATCAGCCATATTATAGCACATAAGGCCGCCATACATAAAAATAAGCAAACGAACTCACCAGCAACTTTCTGTAAGGCTGTTTTCGCAGAGCTTGTTGTTTTTCGTACATGCTTTTATCACGCATTTAGACTAGCATCGGGGCATCTTTTCTTAAAGTTTTTGCCATCCCAATGGTTTCGAGTACTAAATATAAGGGCATGAGCAACAAAGTTTAAGAAAAGAGCCTTCTGCAAAAAAATGAAACCTCCAATCCGTTTTATACGTCAAATAATCTGAAACGGCTTCCGTTCTTGTTTCTGAAAGCCATTAGCCAGTTCAGCCACAGTCTTTCTTCCTGTGCTAAAATGTTTTTGGCAATCAATTCTTTTCGCCTGATACAGTTTGCCATTCTTTTAGAATGGCTGTTTTCGCAAAGATTGTTGCTATTCGTATGGTTTTCGATAACGCATCTAACTGGGAGGTATAATCAAGAAACAGAGATGGAAAAGCAAAAACAAAGTTTAAGAAAAAGCCTTAAAAAAATCTATTACCTTTTCCTAAAAAAGGACTATAATAGGTTTGTCCGTCTAAGAAGTTTTTTTGTACCTATTTAAGGAGGGTATTTCGTTGAAAAAAGCGATAGTTATTTTTCTCGCAGCTATGTTTCTTGCTGTTCCTAAAGTAAGTTTTGCCGATAGCGCTGTGGGAGATGTCATTGTGACATTGGGAGAAAATCTTACTGAAACACAAAAACAGGACCTGCTGAAAGAAATGAATGCTCCATCGGATGCTCAGATTATTTCAGTATCTAATCAGGAAGAACACAAATATTTGGGTAAATATATTCCGTCCTCCCAAATCGGAAGCAAGGCTCTTTCTTCTTCTTCCATTAAAATTGAAAACAAAGGCTCAGGCCTTGAAGTAAAAACAAATAATATCAATTGGGTTACGGACGAAATGTATTTGAACGCCCTGATGACTGCCGGAGTGAAAGATGCAACGGTTTATGTTACAGCTCCAAAGCAGGTTTCCGGCACAGCAGCATTGACTGGCCTTATGAAAGCTTATGAAGTCAGTTCTGATAAAGCCATTCCGGAAGATGTCAAACAGGTGGCGAACCAGGAGCTTGTTACGACTGCAAAACTTGGTGAAGAACACGGAAAAGAAAATGCTTCTGCATTGCTTGCTAAAATTAAAGAAGAAGTCGCCAAAAATGGTCTTCCAAAAAATGATGATGAACTGCGGCAAATGATTGAAAAAGCTGCCAAGGATCTAGGAATCACATTGAGTGAAGCAGATATCAATAACTTGATTGCCCTGTTTCACAAAATGGAGAATGCTAATATAGACTGGAATCAGGTTGGACAGCAGCTTGATCAAGCAAAGGATAAGATTACAAAATTTATCAATTCCGATCAAGGACAAAGCTTCCTTCAAAAAGCACAGGACTTTTTTGCCGCTTTATGGAATGCGATTGTTTCCCTTTTCTCCGGAAAATAGCATGATAAAAAAGAGCTGACGCAAATTTGCTTCAGCTCTTTTTTTATATACCTTATTTTTGTGAAACTTTGATTTTCAGCGGAAGATCATTTGAAACAAGATCCTCAAACGTTTCTCTTTTAATCACAAGCTGTTCTTCCCCTTCTTCAACAAAGAGAACGGCAGGTCTTGGGATGCGGTTATAATTATTGGACATGGAATATCCGTATGCTCCAGTACAGAAAACAGCGAGGGTGTCACCGGCTTTCGCTTCAGGAAGCAGAACATCCCACAGCAGCATATCACCGCTTTCACAGCATTTTCCTGCTATAGAAAAGGTGGAGTCGGCTTCATCATTCATGCGGTTCGCTAATACTGCTTCATACTTTGCCTGGTAAAGGGCAGGACGAATATTATCACTCATTCCTCCATCTACGGCAAGGTACTGGCGAATACTCGGGACCTCTTTTTGCGAACCTGCCGTATAAAGCGTTGTTCCCGCATCACCAACAAGGGACCTGCCTGGTTCAATCCAAATTTCTGGAAGATCAATGTTCAAATTCTTTGCTTGAAGTTTAATTGTTTCAATCATTTTCTCCACATAATGAGAAGGCGGAAGGGGCTTGTCCTGGGCTGTGTAACGAATACCAAATCCTCCGCCTAAATTAACAACGGAAGGAATATAGTGAAACTGTTCCTTCCACTCCCCAATCTTTTGAAAAATTTTCTCTGCTGCAAGCACGAACCCTGTGGTGTCAAATATTTGAGAGCCTATATGGCAATGAATGCCAAGATGATCAAATATACCAGCAGCCTGAACTTCTTTAATAGCTTTTTCTATTTGACCGTTCTGCAAATCAAATCCAAATTTTGAATCTTCCTGTCCCGTTGTAATGTAATCATGTGTATGTGCCTCGACCCCTGGAGTCACTCGCAATAAGACAGGAACTTTTGTTTTCAAGCGGGAAGCAACTTCTTTTAAAAGGCTGATTTCATGAAAATTATCTATAACAATGCAGCCGATTTTGTATTCCAGTGCCATCTCAAGCTCCTCAGCACTTTTGTTATTTCCGTGAAAATGGATTTTGGAAACAGGAAAGCCTGCTTTAATGGCAGTATATAACTCTCCGCCTGATACCACATCCAGAGAAAGCCCTTCTTCTTCTGCAAGCTGAAACATCGCAATAGAGGAAAAGGCTTTGCTTGCGTATGCCACCTGTGCTTTTACTCCTGCTTTTTTAAACGCCTCAGTAAATCCCTTGGCCCGTTCCCTGATCAGCGCCACATCATAAATATATAAAGGGGTTCCATATTTTTTCGCGAGTACAGTAGTATCTGCTCCGCCGATTTCAAGATGTCCCAAATTGTTAATTTTGCCAGTTCCATGCAAAAACAATGTATATCCCCCTCTTTCCTGCTGCCTGCTGCAGCTGCATAAGCCATGCTGAATCCTTTAGTACAGCAAAATGTTAAACATACATTATCATAAATTATGGAACCTTTCAATCAGCAATTCACCGAGAAGGCTGTTTTCTTACCTTTTGCGGATGGACAATGCTTGGCCTGATTTTTGCCCCTGGAACATTGGCACGCACTAATACATTCCACATGGCTTTCGGATTAAAGGGCATAAACGGCCATAGATAAGGAGTATTTAATGAACGAAGGTTTGCCATTGAGAGAATGACAACCGTGAATCCGATCACGAAACCCTCCAGTTTAAAGATTGCTACAAGACCGACAAGCAGCAGCCTCATCATTTTATTAGCTACACTCAGCTCATAACTTGGAGTGGTAAAAGAACCGATTGAAGCCAGCGAAACATACAGAATGACCTCAGGAACAAAAAGCCCGACATCGATCGCAATCTGTCCGATCAGGACAGCTGCAATCAGACCCATCGCGGTTGAAAGGGCGGTTGGGGTGTGAATGGCAGCCATTCTTAAAAATTCCACACCAAAATCGGCAAGCAAAATCTGTATGACAATCGGAATATTCGTTTGATCATTTGGTCCGATAAAGACCATGTTCTTAGGAAGCAATGATGGCTCAAGTACAAACAGCAGCCAAAGCGGCAGAAGAAAAATAGAAGACAGGATACCTAAAAAACGGACCCATCTGACAAATGTGCCGATCGCCGGTGCCTGTCTGTATTCTTCGGCATGCTGCACATGATGAAACAGCGTCGTCGGCGTCAGCATGACACTCGGAGACGTATCAACAATGATAATGACGTGGCCTTCTAAAAGATGTGTGGCGGCTACATCCGGCCTTTCCGTATAGCGAACGAGAGGAAACGGGTTATATCCCTGCTTTACAATAAATTCTTCTACTGTCTTATCAGCCATCGTAATGCCATCGATTTTAATGGATTGAAGTTCTTTTTTCACAATACTGACTAAGTCTTCATTTGCCACATCTTTTATATAAGCAACACAGACGTCCGTTTTTGAACGATCTCCGATTTTCATAATCTCATACCGAAGCCGCTCATCTCTGATCCGCCTTCTGATCAGCGCAGTATTTACAATAATATTCTCGACAAAACCGTCCCTTGCCCCTCTGACGACTTTTTCCGTATCAGGCTCTTCTGGGTTTCTTCCCGGATAGCTTCTGACATCAATGATGAGAGCATAATTGGCTCCTTCAAGAAAAATAGCAATCAGGCCTGATAGAACTTCCGTTACTGCCTCTTGTAAAATTTGGACATGTTTTACCTGCTGATTCACAAGCCTGTTTTCAACAATTTCTTTGAATTTTTCCGTCTCAAATTCAAAATCATTGATTTCCATCAGTTCCGTCAAAAGATGGATAATAAACTTTGTATCAGCAAGCCCGTTTACAAAATAAAGGTGCACTTCTTTTCCAAGAACCGTAAATTTACGTACACCAAGATCAAAACTGGTTCCCATTCCGACCGCTTCTTTAAAATATTTTTCGTTAGAGATCAGCTTGGTCGAAATCGGCTGTTGCTGCGGCTTTTCCTGAGTCATAGAACCCGCTCCTTTCCAGTATGATGCTGACTGCCTTCATGGTAATTGGCGCCCCTTTTAGCACATGATCTTTTCTTGCCATCTTACCAATATCCCCGATCCCAATCACAAGAGGAATAGGCAAACGATCCAAACTGTAAACTGTGTCACCATTAATTCTTCCAATTTCCATTTCTTTAACACCGCTTTTATCCACACCGTATTCCGTTATCTCCCCGTAGCGGTCTATGCAAAAATCTACCCTTGTCCATTCGTTCTGCTTTGTTTTGGAAGCTACCGCGATGGCACCTAAAACCACAATCTGAGGATGCTGTGCAACGTATTTCATTGCAATTTCCCCGCTGCCCTCGCCTATCATTCCACAATCATCAAACATGACAAATACCGGATCATAAGGTGTTTGAAGAATTCTCTCAACTATTTCTCTTCCAGTTAACAATGTCGGATTTCCCATGGAGCTTGAAATAAATCGGCCTCCCACTTTTTTTGCAACATAGTCAATCGTCTTTGCTGCATAAATATCTCCGTCTGTAACTAAAATGACTCGCCGAGTTTCTTTCATAAGCTATTATCCTTTCGGCTTGAAAATCAAAGCCACTAAAAAAGCAAAGAGAATCGCAGAAGAAATACCTGCTGAGGTTAAATTAAATATTCCCATGGCTATTCCAATGAAGCCATGTTCATCTGCCTGCTCCATAGCTCCATGCAAAAGTGAATGTCCAAAACTTGTAATCGGTACCGTTGCCCCTGCACCGGCAAACTCAATAAATTTATCATAGATCCCAAAGCCGTCTAAGATTGCGCCAATGACTACAAAAGAACTCATCACATGGGCAGGAGTTAATTTCATAACATCCATTAGCAGCTGTCCGATAACGCAAATTACTCCTCCTGCGATAAAAGCGATTAAAAATTGCATTATCCCATCACACTCCCGCTTGCTTTTTCGAATACAACACCATGGGCAATAGTGGGAATGGACTCTTTTTGCTGAACCATTGTTGGACTTAACAATGCTCCTGTTGCCACCACAAGCACCCTTTTTAAATTGCCTGCTTTTATTTCATTGAAGATATGACTGTAAGTCACAACTGCAGAGCACCCGCAGCCGCTGCCGCCTGCAAAAACTTCTTTTTGATCAGGGTGGTAAATCAAGAGTCCGCAGTCATTATGGTTCTTATACAAATCAATACCTTCTTCTTTCAGTAAATCTTTCAAAATTGGGCTCCCTACCCCTGCCAAATCACCCGTTAAAATTAAATCGTAGTCTTCCGCCGTCCTGTTCAAATCATTCAGATGGGTTTGGATTGTGTCGGCTGCAGCCGGTGCCATTGCTGACCCCATATCAAAGGGATCCTTTAATCCAAGATCCTGCACTCTCCCGATTGTTGCGGAGGTAATGCGGATATCACTCGGTACAGTGCTGATCAGCATTGCCCCAGCACCAGTAACCGTTGACTGGGCTGTATCAGGCTTTTGCCCGCCGTACTCGGTCGGATACCGGAATTGTCTCTCCACCGTTGCATTATGGCTGCTTGCGGCAGCGATCACTTTGTTGGCGTACCCTCCATCCACCAGAACGGAACCGATTGCTGCTGACTCCATTGATGTTGAACAAGCTCCAAACACACAAAGAAATGGAATTTGATATTTTCTTGCCGCATAGTTGGCTGTAACGTTTTGGTTCAGCAAGTCTCCCGCAAGAAAAAAGTCAATTTCATCTTTTGTTACGTTTCCGTTTTTCAAGCAATGGTCTACTGCCTGTTCCATCAGTCTTCTTTCTGCAAGCTCCCAGTTTTCTTCTCCGCAATGAAGTTCACTATGCGAGGCATCAAATAACTTTCCAAGCGGGCCCTCCGCTTCTTTCGGTCCAACAGCTGTTCCAGTCGAGCTCACATATAAGGGGTTTTTAAATGCCCATGTTTGTTTTCCTGTTAATCTCATAGCCCGTCACCATCCATCCCTCTTAAATTTCTTGCCGCTGCTCTGATAAATCCAATAAGAAGCAAAGAACCTCATTTTATTAAGAGGCCAAATAAATACCTTATGATTCCAACTATATAGGCTGCAACTGTTCCAAATACGATAACGCTTCCGGCAAGTTTGAACATGTTGGAAGCAACTCCCAGAACGAAGCCTTCACTTTTATGCTCAAGCGCTGCACTTGTCATGGAATTGGCAAAGCCTGTAACTGGAACAGCAGAACCTGCACCTGCAAATTGGCCGATTTTGTCATAAACTCCAAATCCGGTCAAGAGTGCGGAAATCAAAATTAATGTCGCAACTGTCGGATTCCCGGCTGATTTTTCATCAAAGTTAAACCAGGTCATATACATGAGCATTAGAAGCTCGCCTAGTGTACAAATCAGGCCGCCGATAATAAACGCCTTTAAGCAATTAAGGAAATAATTAGGCTTTGGCTGATATTCCTTAATTTTTTCTTTGTAATTGTCCTTCAATTTCGTTGCCATTTACAAAACCTCCTATTAATGATGAACAAAATAGATCCAATGAAATAAAGAACCAAAAACCTTTCCTAAAACAATCGCCATTAAAATGATTGTCAATTTATCGTCAATGCCAATCCTTTTTGCCAGGATCGGAAGTACATTGAGCACTTCTGTTAATGCGGCAGCCAGGAGACCGATAAAGAGCCCGTCAAATAACCCTATAGGCACCGCTGCAAAGGAAGGGAGATATAAAAGGGGATTTCTCAGACTAAGCCAGCCTCCGATAATTGCACCAGCGGCCACTCCCCACTCATATAAGCGGATAAAACCGGCTGTTTTCGTAAGCTGTGTCAGTCTCGGTATAATTCCAAGCACTGATAAAAACGCAACAAAGCCTGAACCTACCGCCAAGCCGCCAGCTAAACCGATAAAGAGAATAAGCAAAAGGCTAATCATCATCAATTTTCTTCAGGCTTTCTTTGTTTTCATTCATAGAGACATATTGATCGAGATCAAGCTGATATTTAAACATTTCTACTTCCAGCGGGCTTGGTTCTTCATTTATCCTCTTTTTAAATAGGTGATTAAAAAAAAGAATCATTCCAAGGCCCAGGCCCAATGAATATGGAATTTGCAGCAGTAAGGGGCTATCAACAGTTTTACCGGTCAGGATCCGGTACAATCTTTGATGAACGGCCTGCATGCTGACATCCTCATGAAAATTCATAATAGCCATTGCTGCTCCGATAAAAAGAAGAAGCCATACAAGGACGAAAAGAACAGGCTTAAAAGGTTTTTTATCATATAGAATTTCTACTATTGTCTGTGAAGCGCCAATTGGCTGAACATCAAGATTCGGTATCATTTTCCGAAGCAGATCAATCACTCTCATCACATCAATTACAACCATATTTTTATCCGCTTTGGATATTCTATGTATGATGAGTGCCCGGACTGTTTCTATCAATTCTTTATCTCCTGAAAGCTGTGCAATCGTCCCGATTGTCAATTCATCATCTGGGCGGACCTGGATTCGATGCCGAAGTCTTATGTATAGTGTCTGATCCATTACACTTCACTTCCTCACCATCGATTTTTGGGCGTATATGTAGTATGCATTACTGCTCTTTTTCTCATTCCATCTGCCGAAAGACCGCATCTTCCTTTTTTTGGCAATGGAATGCACAGGTTTGGCAAACAAAAAAACGAACCGTTACCGGTTCGTTTTTTCACTAGCTATTTTAGTCCATTAGCTCTTTCATCTGATTCAGAATCTTTTTCTCAAGCCGGGATACCTGCACTTGTGAGATCCCAAGCCTTTCAGCAACCTCTGATTGCGTCTGATCTTTATAATATCTCAAATAAACAATCAGCTTTTCCCGTTCATCAAGCCCACTGATAGCTTCTTTTAAAGCAATTTTATCAAACCATTTATGCTCTGTCTGATCTGCAATTTGATCAAGCAGCGTTATCGGATCGCCGTCATTTTCATAGACCGTTTCATGTATGGAGGAAGGTGCTCTTACTGCTTCTTGTGCTAAAACTACTTCTTCAGGCGAAATTTCGAGAAAGTCAGCAATTTCTGTGACCGTAGGAACCTTACCGAGATTTTTCGATAACTCCTCTTTTGCCCGGCGGATTTTATTGCCCAATTCTTTTAATGACCGGCTCACCTTTACTGTTCCATCATCTCTTATAAACCGCTGAATTTCTCCGATAATCATCGGTACGGCATAGGTTGAAAACCGGACATCATATGATAAATCAAACTTATCTACTGATTTCAGCAAGCCGATGCAGCCAATTTGGAAAAGATCATCAGGTTCATATCCTCTGTTTAAAAAACGCTGAACAACAGACCATACAAGACGCATGTTTTTTTGAATCAGCATGTCCCTTGCCTCTTGTTCTCCTCCTTGGCTTCGCCTGATTAAATCTTTTACCTCATGATCCTTTAACTGAGCAGCCGTTTTATCGTTTTTTACCTCCACGTCCATAACAAGTCTCCCTTAATTGCATAAAGCTTTACTTTTTGATAGATGCTTTAGCAGTTTGACAGTAGTCCCAAATGACGGAGATGATTCCACACTAATATCGTCCATGAAATTTTCCATGATTGTGAATCCCATCCCTGAGCGTTCGAGTTCCGGTTTTGTGGTAAACAGAGGCTGCCTGGCCTCCTCTACATCAGCGATGCCTGCACCTTCATCACGAATGGTTATGTGTACAGTGTCTTCTTCCAATGCCGCAGCTATATAAACAATTCCATCAGGATTATTATTGTAGCCGTGGATTATGGCATTTGTGACTGCTTCAGAAATCACTGTTTTGATTTCCGTTAATTCATCCATTGTCGGATCAAGCTGGGCGATAAATGCAGCGACTGTTACCCTGGCAAAGGACTCATTTTGGCTAAGGGCGGAAAACTGCAGCTCCATTGTATTTCTCATGATGCCACCCCCAGCTTTAGAAGAGCCTCTTTTTCGCTTTCTTCCAATCGGATAATTTTAAACAATCCGGACATATCGAATAATCGCTTGATGCTTGGAGAAATGGAGCAAACGACCATTTCTCCGCCAAGCTGCTTTACTTGTTTATAGCGGCCAAGAATAACACCTAGACCTGAGCTGTCCATAAATGAAAGATCTCCGAGATTCAAAATGATGCTTTTAAGATTATTCTTTTGAAGATGTTCTTTCACTTTATCGCGAAGCTCTTCCGCTGTATGATGATCCAATTCACCAGAAAGTCGGATGCAAAGTACTGACTCCTTAACAGTGAAGTTCACAGTAAGACTCATTTGTTGAATTCCTCCTTGATCTATGGATAAGGAGGTTTTCGATAATCTTTTTTAAATATCCTGCCCGCTGACAAAACTAGTGGTTATTCGCCAAGGTTAGCCAGCCTTAGTAAAATCGCCGAGGGCTCTTTTGAACAACATCCACCAGCTTGCTCCAGGAATATCTTTTTCAGCAACTAAAGGGCTTTTCACAAGAACCTTATGGTCCTTTTTCAAAAGAAGCGTCCCCATCACGTCTCCTTTTTTCAAAGGAGCTTGGACCCCTTGTTTAAGGATGATTTCTTTGCTCACTTTTTTGAGATCCTCTCCTTTTTTCGTTAAAAGAGAAATCGGTTCAGATGTGACGAGATGAGCTGATTTTTCCATCCCTTTATTGATTTTAACTGCTGAGATGATTTGGTTTCTTTTATACACCGGATGGGTTTGATATTGGCTGAACGCATAATCAAGCATTTTTGTGATCTGGTTATTCCGGTCCTTCGGTGTTGCAGCTCCAAATACTACTGCGATGACCCTCATATTTCCTTTTTTGGCTGTTGCCGTTAAACAATACTTTGCTTCATTTGTAAAACCTGTTTTTACACCGTCAACCCCTGGATAAAATTTCACAAGTCTGTTTGTATTCACAAGCCAGAATTTTTTATCTGTATTTTGTCTTAAGTAATCTTCATATTTGCCGGTAAAATTCGTGATCTTTTCATATTTGAGGAGTTCTTTTGCCATAATAGCCATATCATGAGACGTACTATAATGACCTGGAACTGGAAGGCCTGTTGGATTTTTGAAATGAGTATGCTTTAGCCCAAGCTGTGCGGCCTTTTGATTCATTTTGTTCACAAAAGCGTCTGCAGAACCTGCAAGGTGTTCAGCCATCGCAACTGATGCGTCATTGCCTGATGCTATGGAAATCCCTTTCAGCATTTCTTCCGTTGTCATCTCTTCACCCGGTTCAAGAAAAATCTGTGAACCTCCCATGGAAGCTGCGTTCTCGCTTGTTCTGATTTTATCCGTCATTTTTAAATTGCCTTTATCAATCGCTTCCATAATTAAAAGCATTGTCATAATTTTTGTCATGCTCGCAGGAGGAAGCTCTTGGTTACTGTTTTTTTCATAAAGCACATTTCCTGTATCGCGTTCAATCAATATCGCAGATCTCGCTTGATCAGCAAGTTTTAGATGACTGTCCGCTTTTTCTGCTGCAAACGCTCCCTGAGTCAAGCCTGTTAATAAACTAAATAACACCAGAGTGGAAAAAACTTTTTTCATTTCCATACCCTCCCAATCTTAATACTTTCCATTTTTTCCTATATTTTGGTTTCTATACGCTAAAGAACATAAAAAACGCAGAAGCTATAAGCTTCTGCGTTTAAGGGTTTCTTTCTTATTTACTGATCGTTGCGTGAATCAATTTTGGAGCTTTAACTTCCTCAAATGAAAGTTTGATGCTTTCATAAAGTTTTTCCTTCACGCTCTCGATATTTTCCTGATTGCTGTAAATTGTTACAAGAGAATCGCCTTTTTCTACCTTGTCGCCAATCTTTTTGTTCAGCATCAGTCCGACAGCAAGATCTATGACAGATTCTTTCGTTTCACGGCCGGCACCAAGCCACATAGCTGCTGTTCCGACTGCGTCAGCTACGATTTCTGACACATAACCTTCTTCTTTTGCTTCCAGTTCGATTTTAAACTTAGCCTGCGGAAGTTTTTCAGGATGATCGACAACTGATCCATCTCCGCCTTGTGCAGATAAGAAGACTTTAAACGCATCAAGTGCCTTTCCGCTTTCAATCGCTTCCTGCAGCATTTCCCTGGCTTTTTCCAGAGAAGATGCTTTTTCAGCAAGGTAAACCATATAGCTTCCAAGCTCTAGACAAAGATCAAGCAGATCCTCTGGACCTTCTCCCCTTAACGTATCGATTGCTTCTTTTACTTCAAGTGCATTTCCGATTGCATATCCAAGAGGCTGGCTCATATCCGAGATAACAGCCATTGTTTTTCGGCCGACAGCATTTCCGATTGATACCATCGCTCCTGCAAGTTCTTTTGCATCATCAAGATCCTTCATAAAGGCCCCTGCACCTGTTTTAACATCAAGAACAATGGCATCAGCACCAGCAGCGATCTTTTTGCTCATAATGGAGCTTGCAATCAAAGGAATGCTGTTTACAGTAGCTGTCACATCTCTTAAGGAATAAAGCTTTTTGTCTGCTGGAGTTAAGTTGCCGCTCTGACCGATTACAGCAATTTTATTTTCATTTACTAAGCGGATAAATTCGTCATTTTCGATTTCGACGTGGAAGCCTTCAACTGCCTCCAGTTTGTCGATCGTTCCGCCAGTATGACCAAGGCCCCTGCCGGACATTTTCGCAACAGGCACGCCCACAGATGCTACTAGCGGTCCCAAAACTAGCGTTGTTGTATCACCGACACCGCCTGTAGAATGCTTGTCAACCTTAATGCCTTCAATGCCGCTTAAATCAATAGTATCCCCTGATTCGACCATAGCCATTGTTAAATCTGCACGCTCGCGGTCGGTCATGTCTTTAAAGAATACCGCCATTGTAAAGGCACTCACCTGATAATCAGGTATTTCATCATTTGTATAACCATTTATGATATATTGGATTTCTTCTTTGCTTAATTCCAGACCATCGCGTTTTTTTTGAATTAAATCAACCATTCTCATTATGCTCACACCCTATTGTTTAGTAGTAGAATGTATTTCAACCACGAGCTCTTTTACATATTGTAAAAAGCTGTTTTTTACTTTTTCAGTAGTTTCGATGACTTCATCATGGGAAAGAGGCTGATCCAGTATGCCTGCTGCCATATTAGAAATACAGGAGATCCCAAGAACTTCAAGGTTAGCATGCTTTGCTACAATCACTTCGGGTACAGTGGACATCCCTACTGCATCTCCTCCCATTACTCTCAGCATGCGGATTTCAGCAGGAGTTTCATAAGACGGGCCTGTATTGGCCACATAAACTCCTTCTTTTACGGAAAGACCGATTCTGCCTGCGGTATTTTTAGCTAAAAGTCTCAGCCTTTTGCTGTAGGCTTCCGATAGATCAGGAAAACGCACACCAAGGTTATCATCGTTCAGCCCAATCAAGGGATTCGTTCCTGTATTGTTAATATGATCTGAAATAAGCATCAAGTCTCCCGGTTCGAAGGACTCGTTAATTCCGCCTGCTGCATTTGTAACAATCAGCGTTTCGATGCCAAGTTCCTTCATCACCCTGACAGGGAATGTAACTTTGTCCATTGTATAGCCCTCATAGAAATGGAATCGGCCCTGCATTGCTGCAACCATAACTCCGTTTAATTTCCCAAGAACAAGCTGTCCTGCATGGCCCTCTACAGTCGATTCCGGAAATCCAGGTATATCAGAATAAGAAATTTTAACAGCATTCTGGATATCGTCAGCCAATACCCCAAGACCTGAACCCAATATCAATCCGATTTTTGGTGTTTCAAAGCACTTTTCACTAATAAAATTAGCCGCTCTCATATTTTGTTCATGATTCATTTCAATTCCCTCCAGACTAATTAACGAAGCTCAGTTAAAAAGCTCTTTCCGTATTTCGGGCTCTTCACTTGAAAGTTCTCTGCGACGGCAGCTCCAATGTCTGCAAATGTTTCTCTAATTTCAAGCGGCTTGCCTGCTGTAAACTGCGGGCTGTATACCAAAAGCGGCACGTATTCTCTTGTATGATCAGTTCCATGATGGACAGGATCATTTCCATGATCGGCTGTTATGATCAGAAGATCTTCTTTCTCGAGCCTGTTCAGCACTTCAGTCAGTCTTTCATCATATTCTTCCAAGGCTTTTCCATAACCAATCGGATCTCTTCTATGTCCAAAAAGGGCATCAAAATCAACCAGATTTAAAAAACTGATTCCGGTAAAATCCTGATCCATTGTCTGAAGAAGTTTATCCATACCATCCATATTGGACTTGGTGCGCAAAGATTCTGTTATGCCCTCTCCATCATAAATATCAGAAATTTTCCCGATAGCGATAACGTCTTTTCCTGCATCTTTCAGTTCACTCATAACGGTTCTTTCAAAAGGTTTCAGAGCATAATCATGCCTGTTGGATGTCCTTTTGAATTCGCCCGGTTTCCCGATAAATGGTCTTGCAATGACACGTCCTACTTTAAAACGGTCTTCCATTGTCAGTTCGCGTGCTATTTCACAAATTTTATATTGCTCTTCAATCGGGATAATCTCTTCATGTGCAGCAATTTGAAGAACAGAGTCAGCAGAAGTATAAACAATGAGCGAGCCGTCCTTCATGTGCTCTTCACCAAGTTCGTCAATAATTTCGGTGCCAGAAGCAGGCTTGTTTCCAATCACTTTGCGGCCTGTTTTTTCCTCAAGCTTTTGAATCAGCTCTTTCGGAAATCCTTCCGGAAAAACCTGAAAAGGTTTTTGAATATTCAGACCCATAATTTCCCAATGACCAGTCATAGTGTCTTTCCCATTAGAAGCTTCTTTCATTTTTGCGAAAAAAGCGAGAGGCTTATCCTGGACGGGAACCCCTTTAATTTCTCGGATATTGCTTAAACCGAGCTTCGCCATGTTCGGCATGTTGAGGCCATTCATTTTTTCTGCAATATGGCCGAATGTATCAGCGCCTGTATCATTGAATTTTTCTGCGTCAGGCGCTTCTCCTATTCCTACAGAGTCCATCACAATGATAAATACTCTTTTATATGTATAATCGGGCATGCTTACTCCTCCTAATGAGCGTTTAAGATGGTGTATGATTTCCATACTCCTTTTAAATTTCCTGTAACTGCTATTGATAATCTTAATACAAAGGAATACAGAGCTTGAACACCATACTGCTTTAGTAGGTGTTTTTTCTTCTGAAAATATGTATAAGTCAGAAGTCTGACAACCTAATTATAAACCGGTTACATCCTTCATGACAATAACGGTGTGCAAACAATTAAATAGAAGGAATTTTCTCTTTTTTTGCGGTGATGGAAAAACAAAATACTGTTTTCGCAGAGATTGCTGCTATTCGTAAAAGCTGTTATCACGCATTCAGTCTAACTTCGGGGCATCTTTTCTTAAAGTTCTTGCCTGATAGATGGTTTGTTGGACTAAATATAGAGGGTCAAGAGCAACAAAGTTTAAGAAAAGAGCCAATAAAAAACAGCTGCTTTTACTGACAGCTGCTTTTAGGCTCTAGGATGGAATTGCTTATAAACGTCCTTCAATCTTGTTTTGGTAACATGCGTATAAATTTGAGTAGTGGAAATGTCAGCATGGCCGAGCATTTCCTGTACAGCCCTTAAATCTGCGCCATTTTCCAGCAAATGTGTCGCAAAAGAGTGTCGCAGTGTATGCGGGGTAAGCGGCTTTGTAATGCCTGCATCAAGTGCAATTTTTTTAAGGTTCTTCCAGAACCCCTGCCTTGTGATTCTTTTACCATGATGGTTCAAAAAGAGAGCTTCTGTAGCTGTTTTTCCTCTGACCATCTTGCTGCGTGCTTTTTCTATATACTCTGTCATGCTATCCTGTGCAGCCCTGCCAATCGGAACAATTCTTTCTTTATTTCCTTTGCCGAAGCAGCGGATAAAGCCCATTGATAAATGCACATCTTCTAAATTCAGATTGATCATCTCGCTTACCCTGATTCCTGTAGCATATAAAAGCTCAAGCATCGCTTTATCCCTGTATCCAAATGAAGAAGTTAAAAGAGGTGTATCCAAAAGCTTCTCCACTTCTTCAAGTGAAAGAACCTTAGGCAATGTCCGCTCAATCTGAGGGGATTCAATATGTACAGAAGGATCCTGCTCAACAGTCTTTTCTCTAAGAAGAAACTGATGAAAAGACCTGATAGATGCGATATGGCGAGCAATCGTTTTACTGGATTTTCCCTGATCCTTCAGTACTTTTAAGAACTGTATGATGGATAATCGGGTCACATCATTAAAGGAAGAAAGGTTCTGTTCATCTGAAAGGAAACGCGCATAACTGCATAAATCCCGTTCATAGGCCACAACTGTATTGTTGGATAGTCCTCTTTCAACCACTAAATAGTGTATAAAATCCTTGATTTGATCCTTCACATTCCTCTACTCCCCGTTTAAAAAAAAGAATAGCAGCCTATTCTGCCAGCTGTCTGTTTTTTCTTGAACCATACTGGTTACCTTCAATGCGGCTCCTTCCGGTTCATCATACTTATGGTAATCCTGATACTCCAGATTAACCCAAATAATAGCATAATAGAATAGAATCGTAAATCCTGTAAAGACGACAAATACCTTTAGTAAGTCAAAGCATGCAAGCAGAAATCGCTTCATTCATCTTCTTCCCTTCAGCCCGTTCTTTAAAGCCTCTTTTTAAACCTGCTTGTTATCGTTTCATATCAGCAGTTAAATAAAGCTTTTTCCTATTAAAAGATATGCCAAAAAGGACAATCTTTATACATAAAAATGAAAAGGCCAAAAGGAAAGAAGAAAATAGTCTTGAAATCTAAAGCATATGTACAAGCTGCAAAGAGTATCTCCTTTTAAATTATCATTTCCTAAAGTAAAAAACCTTTTCTCCTAAAAGAAAAGGTTATTGGCGGTCCTCTTTTGCCTGGCATTTTGCACAAATGCCGTGAAAGGTCAGCCTGTGATCCTTGATTTTAAAATTCCAGTCTCTTTCTACGACATGTTCAACATCTTCCAGAAGATCTTCTTCAATTTCTGCAACCGCTCCGCATTCAATACAAACGAGATGGTGGTGAAAGTGAGCTGCCCCTTCTTTTCGCAAATCGTATCTTGAGACACCGTCTCCAAAATTTATTTTATCTACTACTTTTAGTTCAGTCAGCAATTCAAGCGTCCGATAAACCGTTGCCAATCCTATTTCAGGAGACTTTTCCTTTACGAGGAGGTAGACATCTTCGGCGCTTAAATGGTCTTCTTCATTCTCCAGAAGTACTCGGACTGTTGCTTCGCGCTGTGGCGTAAGTTTGTAGCTTGATGAGTGCAACTGTTTTTTTATACGCTCTATGCGGTTTTCCATCATATGTTCCCTCCCTCGCAACTTACCTCATTATATTATATCAAATGAGGGAGGAGAGTCCAACTGAAATTATTATAAATTAATAAATAAATAGATTATTATTTAATAATAATTATTTTTTTATCACAACATCCATAACGCTTTTCATTAGACCCGGTGAAGCATATGCCTCCAGTGAAGATGCTGCAAGAATCATAATCCCTATGATCCCTAAAACAATGGCATAACGGGAAAAAAATTGAAAAGGATTTTCTTTCATGTTTTTCTTTTTCATAAAAAGCTGTTTGAAAATTTTAAGGGAAATGGCGATACCCGCCGTACTCATAATAAGGAAAGCCGGGATCATCAGCAAATTTTGCGGAAAAACCGATACAAAAGACATCAAAAAACCTTTCCAGCCCATCTGGTTAACAAGAAAGCCGACTGAAAATCCAACCACTATGCCTTTAAGAAAAAGCATAATCAGAATGACAGGGAGCCCGATAATCGAAAGGCCAAGAATCCACATCAGCCCTAAATATTTTATATTGTGCAGAAAGCTTTGCTGAAACATTTCATTTGAAGTGGCCACCTTGCCTTCAGAAACCTGTCCAAAAAAACGGTTTAAATAAAAATACAAATCTTCTTTTTGGCTGAATGTCATACTATTGACAATAACGGCCCCGAAAATAACTCCCATAAGAAATAACACGAAAACAAACAAATAAATAGAAGAATGCTCTCTAATGTGTTTCGTGATTGCCATTTTAAGCGGATGATTTTGCATGTCCTTTCCCCCTACCTGACTCTTACTAGATTATATGAACCGGAGAGGAAACTATTCCCTTTTTCGCTGCTAGATTTCATAGTGTTTAATAGATTTGCATGGAGGCCGAAATAAGAAGAAGCGGCTCACTGGCGGGCCGCTTCTTCTTTAGCATATTAGTTCTTTTGGTAATCTACTGATGCATCATCCGATACGTAATAGCCGCCGCCTACTTGAAGCTTATTATCGCTGTAGCTGTACACACGGTACATGCTGCCTTTTTTTAGTGTTTTAACAGCTTCGCCATTTTTGTAAAGCAATGTATCTTTTTTCATGATAACCATACCTTCATGGTATAGAGCATTTTTGTCTTCTTTTACATAGTAGCCGCCGCCTACTTGGTACATGCCGTTTTCCATACCGAATACTTTAACGGCTTCGCCGGCTTTAAGCTGTCTGAAAACCTTGCCGTCTTTGTCATAAAGGGCCATAGGTTTTTTAACCAGGATTCTTCCTTTATAAGTTTCGGCCTTTGCTTCGTCAGCTTTCACATAATAATCGCCGCCAACATTGATCCAATCGCCGATCATGCCGTATACTCTGAAAGCGCCATGATTAATAGTTCCAGCTTTTTCAAGAGAACCGTCTGCACCCATTTTGTATAGCGGTGTTTCATGTTTTATAAGAAGTCTTGAATTTGGATGTTTCATCACAACCTTGTCGCCGACTTTACCCATCGGAAGGTCGCCAATATAGCCGATTCCGCCTGTTTTATCAATGCCGATGCCTTTTTCCATTTCTGCTTTAAGATCGTCAATGTTAACAGCTGTGATTTTCTTCGTATCAAGCTCGTCCCCAGGATGCTGGAAGTTGCTCATTACATAATTGTTATCCATTAAGCCTTCCACTACTTTTAAACCTGTCGCTTCCGCACCTGCAGGAACAGAGAGGACGCGGGAAAGTTCTTTTGTAGTAAGGTCATACGCCCAAACAAAGTTGTTTGTATGCAAACCGCTGTCTTCACCGATAAACAGTGTGTTCATATCGTCAGAGAAGCTCAAGTTATCAGGGCTTGCTACTTTATCTGGATTAGCTGTATTTCCATAAGCATCAGGTGCTGCCATGTCTTCTCCTACAAGCAATCCTTTAATAGATGAAGCAACATTATCTGAACCAATTGCATTTCCATCCCTATCTTCTTGATGTCCTTTTAAATCCATTTCAAACGTAACACCTGATTTGCGTTTAGGAAGCTGGATGTCGTCAGTTGGCTCTTTGCCAGTTGCATCTTTTTCCATTGAACCGGAAAGGTCTGAAATGGCTACATATACTTTATTTTCTTTTGTATTGTAGGCTAAACCTTCCATTTTGTTCCATTCAGAAGTAGCACCTATCATTGCTGCATATCTGCGCGGCTCAAGCATTTTAGCTGCCTCTTCCATGCCTGGCTTAATTTTAAGGTATTCTATAGCGCTATTGGAATATGTTCTTACAGCAGTGAATCCTTCTTTTGCAGTATCGGATGTTTCAAAAATATCGCTGAATTTTGTTCCTTTGTCAATCATTGCTCTTACTTCATCATCCGTAGAATGGCCGATCTTCATCCATTGAAGGTCACCTGAACCGCCATTATCTGTGCCAGTTTGCTTGAATTTTGCAGCATAAAGTGTACCAGCAGAGAAATCCTTCTCTTTGTCTGCCACATACATAAACATCATTGTATTTTTACCGTCATCACCGAAGTATGCTGTGCGGTTATCCGGCATTACTTTCATTAGTTCATGAGAGAAACGGCCTGTACTATAATGCTTGACAACTTTTGCAGTACCGTCTTTATTTACTGTAATTTCTGGAATCCAGCCGTAATTATAAGGGTTTGCTTTTGACTCGTCACCAAAATAGAGTTTTGCGAAAGTTCTTACTTGAGAATATGTTTGTGATTTAGTATCTTCAAAAGATCTTGCATCCGGCTCATATTCTTCTGATCCAAGGTGAGTTCCCCATGGAGAAAGAGAACCATTACATGGAATCCATAAGCCGTTTACGGAAGAAAAATCAATTTTAGAAACTTTATCAGGTACTAATTTGCCTGTTTTTTTGTCTTGGATAAGTTTTGTAAGTGACATAGAGGCTGGCACAAGACCGTAAGCAGATTTTCCTGCAGCATCGATAGACTGATACTCATAGTGTGTCACCATGTAAATGTCATTGCCGACTCTCATTACACTGTTGGAGTCCGGTGCATCTGATACGAACGGAACCGGTTTGCCATCAACACTGTTGTCCATAATTGGTTCACCGTTAACGTCAATCGGTGTTCCTGCAGGAATCATTTGTCCTTTGTTCGTTGCGATTTTATCTTCTGATTTAAATAAACGGTTGTAGGAAAGCGGGAAGTCCTTTTTCAGGCCATTGCTGTAAGTTACTTCAATAGAAGCACGGGTATATGTATCGACCATTTCCTGGATTGTTTTCGGGGCTTCCATACCTTTGAATTTCATAGATTCAATAGATACTTCTTTGGTAGCTGCATGTGCGGGTGCCATGCAAGGTACCATAAGTCCTACTGCCAGAGCCACTGCGATTCTCTTTTTCATACTGATCCTCCTGTTTTTAAAAAAGTAGATTCTACTCTATCTATTAAAAACTTGTATTGTAAATTTAGTATTAATTTTGTTGATAAATTATGTTAAGTTCACTGATAACATGACAAAAAGCGCACCCTATGGATGCGCCTTCTGTTCTACCTTTCCATATGTACCGCCGCCTCCAGCCTTTAAAGCGAGCGTTCCATTTCTTGCTGCTATGATAAAATCAGCAGTTTTTTGGGAAATAATTCCTATTAATTCATCATATTCCGTTTCATGAAGGACTTTCATCTCTGTTCCAAAAGCCTCTTTCAAACGCTGAAGTGTTTTAGGACCAATTCCTGGAATAAACTGCAGAGGAATTTGGTGAATATACGGAGGTCTTTCAGGAGCTATCCTTTTTCTGCTGTCCGTCAATTCAGCAATTCGTTTACTTACACCCTTTATTACCCTGCTTTTTCCGCAATGCGGGCAAGGTTCTTCCGGATCTGGACGCGGTATACCGCAGCTTTCACATGTTGTCAGGTAGTATTTTCCAAGAAAAGGATTCAGTCCATAATTAGCCGTGATTTCCCTGCCCTCTTTTTTTTTGAGCACTTTCACAAATTCCTGAAATGATGGATGTTCCATTTTCATTTTTTGGTATTCCCTTGCGATTTTCGGAAGTGAATGAGCATCTGAATTAGAAACATAGGGATACCGGTGCAATTCCGAAATGCCATCAGCCATTTCTGTATTTGAGCTTAGTCCAAGTTCAACCGCATCTATTTGATCAGGATTGAAAATTTCAGCCAGCGATTTCCTGACGCCACTGCCATACATGCTTCTGTGAGGAGTAAAAATATGCGCCGGAATGAATAAGCCGCATTCTTTTTTCACTGCTTCCTGCAAGGCTTTGCCATGAACGTAGACCCTTTGGGAGCTAAGGGTTATGTTTTTCATGCAGTTTTTAAGCCATTCCGTAAACCTTTCCATGTTTTGAATGTATGGAAAGTATGCCAATATATGTACCGGCCCCTGGCAGTAAGGATCGTAAATTTCCAATTCTGTTCCCAGCAATAATGTGGTGTTCCTGTAACGGATTCCCCCATCCGTTAGTTCTGATGCTTCCCCATGTTGAATCATTCTTTTCAATTCGCTTTGCACTTCAGGAACATGAGAATCGATGATACCGACTATGTCGATTCCTTTATGGTCACTTGCCTCAATAAGTATATTCTCAAGTGTCAAGTTTTTCGAAGCTGTAATTTTAACGGCTTTCCCTGTTTCTGTTGCACCTATATGAACGTGCAAATCTGCGTAGTATTCATTCATTTTTGTTCCAAGGCTTGCTTTAGCTGCAGATACTGCACAGCATAGGCTGTTTTCGCATCATAAATCCGGTTCACACGGATGAGCTGAAGCGCCTCATCTAATGTCACCTCCATCAAATCTACGAACTCATCTTCATCAAGTTCAGCTTTTGTTTCCATCGTTTTCAGGTCTTCTGCTATGTATAAATGAACGAGTTCATCAGCAAACCCCGGTGAAGTATAAAAGGAAATAAGGTGTTGTAAAGATCCGCAGGTATAGCCTGTTTCTTCCTCTAATTCCCGTTTGGCCGCACATTCCGGTTTTTCCCCTTTTTCCAGTTTTCCTGCCGGAATTTCCACCATCATTCTTTCCATTGGCTTGCGGAATTGTTCCACCATAACAATTTTTTTATCCTCCCTTAAGGCAATCACTGCTACTGCACCGGGATGCTTGACAATTTCTCTCGTACTTGTTTTGCCGTTCGGAAGCTCAACTTCCTGCAAATAGACATCAATCACTTTTCCAGCGAACAATTGTTTTGAAGAAAGTTCTTTTTCTTTTAAGTGTTCCATCTTAACCAGCTCCTATGTTCTATGTATATCCTGTCCTTCATACATTTTATCATACTCAATCCTGCAGCAAGGAGCTGACTGCCTCATTGAAAATCTACCGAATGGATAAGCGGATTATTCTTGTAGGGAAAGCGTGGGAAATAAGGGAAAAGCTCAAAGAATACGCCAGACAATACGCTACCCTTCAAAAGTGGCTGAATAACCGGCAGCCATGACGTTTGCTTTTTCACCGTCCTTGTACTACTGTCAAAGTAGGTATGAGGATTGGAGGACTAACGGTGAAAAAGAGAAAATTAGGGCATTCGGATTTATATGTCAGTGAAATCGGACTTGGCTGCATGTCTCTTGGAACTGAGGAAGCACATGCCAGATCCATTATTGATGAAGCGATTGACCGCGGCATTAATTATTTTGATACTGCAGACCTTTACGATTTAGGACTGAATGAAGAATTTGTAGGGAAAGCCATAAAAGGGCGCAGAGAACAGATGATTCTTGCAACAAAAGCGGGTAATCACTGGGAAAAAGGGAAAGATGGATGGTTCTGGGACCCTTCAAAAGCTTATATTAAATCAGCTGTTAAAGAGAGCCTTCGCCGCCTTTCCACTGATTATATAGATTTATATCAGCTTCATGGCGGCACAATAGAGGATCCTATTGATGAAACAATCGAAGCGTTCGAGGAATTAAAGTCAGAAGGTGTCATTCGATACTATGGGATATCATCGATTCGTCCAAATGTCATTCTTCAATACTTGCAAAAGTCTTCGATTGTCTCCATCATGATGCAATACAGTCTTTTAGACCGAAGACCCGAGGAATGGTTTCCTATTATCAAGGACAAGGATGTCAGCGTCATTGCCAGAGGTCCAATGGCTAAAGGCGTTCTAACAGAACGCCCTTTATCAGACTTAAGCCGCTCCATTAAGGATAATGGTTATCTTTCTTATTCCTTCGATGAATTGAAGACGGTCAGGGGAGAGATTAAAAAAGCTGCCCCCCGCCATAGCATGACAGAGGCTGCCGTACAATACTGCCTTCACGATATATCGGTCGGTTCCATTATTCCTGGAGCAAGCAAAAGAGAGCAGTTGATAGAAAATTGCCATGCCGCTCTGGCCGATCCGCTTCACCCCGATGAATATGAGGCTTTGCAGAAAGCAACAAAAGCAGAAATCTATGAGGATCACCGTAAATAAAAATAGCGTAACGGCTCAACAAAAGGCTGCCAGCGAACTTGGCAGCCTCTTTTCATAAGGCTTTTTTCCTAAACATTGTTGCTTTTTCATCTGTATTAGATAATCGCGGACCAATATAAAGCTGCGAATTTTAAGAAAAGATGCCACGAAGTAAGTCTCTATGCGTGTTCTAAGATAGTACGAATAGCAACAATCTATGCAAAAACAGCCTTTCATATAAAAAATCATCTAGAATTTATTCCAATTCATGTCACTTTCGTTTAAAAGTTCCTCAAAGCTTTTATTTTTTTCCTTTTCTTTTAGTTCCTTGATCTTTCTTTGCCTCGCTTCTTCTTCCTTTTCCGCTTCCTCTGTCTTTAAATCCGTTTTCATATTTTGCAGTTTCTTTAAAAGATCCTGATTTAAATAATCCTTTAATACGGCCTCTTGCTCTTGTTTTTTTCCTTTCACTTACAGACCCTCCATTTCAGTAACATTATACTAAATTCAAGCTAAAAACGGGAAGCGCTCTGCTCCCCGTTTTACTGAAATAGATTTCTTTTACTGGCTCCTAAAATGCATCAAGCTTAATATCGTCTTCAATGATCAGTTCAGGCTCTGTGGATTGTTTGATCTCCTCCACCGTGTAGCCTTTTGCAGCCTCAATCAATTTCAGCCCAAGCTCTGTTACGTCTATCACAGCCCTGTCAGTAATAATCCGGTTCACAACAGACTTTCCTGTTAATGGAAGAGAGCATTCCTTCAAAATTTTCGGTTCTCCGCTGCGGTTCACATGATCCATAATGACAATGATTCTTTTAGCGCCATGCACCAAATCCATCGCTCCGCCCATTCCTTTAATCATTTTTCCGGGAATCATCCAATTCGCAAGGTCTCCTGCTTCAGAAACCTCCATTCCTCCCAAAATAGCAAGATCCACATGGCCTCCGCGAATGATGGCAAAGGACTCAGCACTATTAAAATAAGCTGCTCCTTTGATGGCTGTAACCGTTTCTTTGCCAGCATTGATTAAATCAGGATCTGCTTCATTTTCCTCAGGATAAGGTCCTATTCCAAGCAAGCCGTTTTCTGACTGCAGCACAACCTCTTTGTTTTCCTGAATGTAATTGGCTACAAGTGTCGGCATGCCAATACCAAGGTTGACGTAAAACCCGTTCTCAATCTCACGCTCTGCCCGTATTGCAATCCGCTCTCTTACCTTTGCTTTATCCTCAATTACTGCCATTTCATATCACCCCGTTTTTTGAACGGTAAGCCGCTCAATTCTTTTTTCCTGTGCTCCCACAATCAGCTTCTGTACATAGATTCCAGGCGTATGTATGGTATTCGGATCAATTTCTCCTGCTTCGGCCAATTCTTCTACTTCCGCAATCGTCACCTTGCCTGCCGCAGCAATCATAGGGCTGAAGTTTTGGGCCGTATTGTTGTAAATGATGTTCCCCATCTTGTCTGCCCGGTACCCTCTGATCAGGCTGTAGTCAGCAGTGAGCGCCTCTTCCAGCACATATTCCTTCCCGTTAAAGGATCTTGTTTCTTTTCCTTCTGCAATTTGAGTTCCATAGCCGGCAGGAGTAAAAAAGGCTGGTATGCCTGCCCCGCCCGCTCTTATTTTTTCAGCAAGCGTACCTTGGGGAACGAGTTCTACCTCAAGCTCTCCAGACAGAACCTGACGCTCAAATTCTTTGTTTTCCCCAACATAAGAACTGATCATTTTCTTAATCTGCTTGTTTTTCAAAAGCAGTCCAAGTCCCCAGTCGTCTACACCGCAGTTGTTGGAAATGATGGTTAAGTCCTTTGTTCCAGATTCAGCAAGAGCTAATATCAGGTTTTCCGGTATACCGCATAAACCAAATCCGCCAACCATGAGAGTAGAACCATCCGATATATCCTTTACCGCTTCTTGAAATGAAGATAATATCTGTTTCATCCTCTTCCCCCTTGGGTTAAAATTCAATGAGCCTCTTGCAGCCGATACTCATGCTCATTTCGAAAATTGAAGTATTCATAATAGTGTTGCGTTCTTTCTTATTTTCCTACTAAAATAATAGTATGTAAACCCTTACAAAACATTCAGGGAGATGTAAGCCATGAAATTACCCAATAAAGCAACAATCATTGAAGTTGGCCCCAGGGACGGACTGCAAAATGAAAAAACAATGCTGGATACTGCTATTAAAATAGACTTTATCCGGCAGCTGAAAACAGCAGGTTTTCAGGAAATGGAGCTCACTTCCTTTGTTTCTCCTAAATGGGTGCCGCAAATGGCAGATGCAAAAGAAGTGATCGCTGCTTGTAAGGATAACCTCCGCAACCTGGTATTAGCTCCAAATGAAAAGGGCCTCGACCGGGCATTCGATGCAGGCAGTGAAGATATCGCTTTTTTCGTCGGTGTGAGCGACACCTTTAATAAGAAAAATATAAACCGTTCGACACGGGAAAGCCTTGAGCAGCTCCTTCCGCTAATAGAAAAGACAAAAGACAGGGACTCGTTTATCAGAGCCTGTTTTTCCACTTCTTTTTACTGCCCTTATGAGGGGAAAATTTCAGAAGATGATGTTCTCTCCCTTTGCAGTGAATTTGTGAAGGCTGGTGCGGATGATCTAAGCGTGGCGGATACGATTGGAATGGCATCACCCTCAGAAGTTTACTCCCTTTTCAGCCGGTTAAAGGATGCTTTTCCTGATGTTTTGCTTACGGCTCATTTTCATGATACCCGCGGTATGGGTCTCGCTAATGTCGTGGCTGCCCTTCAGGCTGGAGTTGACCGTTTTGACAGTTCTGCAGGCGGTCTTGGCGGATGTCCTTTTGCTCCAGGGGCGAGCGGGAACATTGCTACAGAAGATACTGTTTTTATGCTTCATCAAATGGGCATCGAAACAGGCATCGATATTGAAAATCTGCTTGATGCCTTAGATATTATCGAGCCTCATCTTCATAAAAAGATTTTAAGCAAGCAGTATGTCCTGCATAAAGCAGCCATTAAAAACAGTTAGGATTTCAGTGCAGGCTCCCCGCTTGCTCTTTTTTTTGTCCGCCGTGGTAATATACAGAAAAGGGAAATTGCAGAAAGGAGCTATATATGAAGAAGCTGCTTGTCACTTTAGGGATTGTTTTGTCATACATATTGCTCGTCGGTTTTTTCTTCACAAATAAGATGATGTTTATTAAAAAGAAAACGGAGAAAGAGATTCTTGATCAGGAAACGTTCGATGGCCACTACAATCATGAGGAATACGAAGCATTGGAGAAAAAGAATGTTATTATTCCCTCTCCCCACGGTTATGACATCAAGGGAAGTCTGATCGCTCCCTACGATAATGGACGCTATATGATCTTTTGTCACGGCGTGACGGTTAGCCGCTTCAATTCAATTAAATATATGAATTTATTTTTAAAACGCGGCTGGAATGTACTGATTTATGACCATCGCAGGCATGGGGAATCCGGCGGAAAAACAACAAGTTTTGGCCATTATGAGAAATTCGATTTGCAGGCCGTTGTCAATTGGGTAAGGGCTGAATACGGAAATGATATAAAACTTGGGATTCACGGCGAATCAATGGGGGCTGTGACGACCCTTCTTTATGCAGGGATGATTGAAGATGGCGCGGACTTTTATATTGCAGACTGCCCGTTTGATGATTTTGAAAAACAGCTTGTATACCGCCTCAAGGTTGAATTCCGCTTACCCGGATCTCTCGTTATGCCGATTGCCAAGACTTTTCTTAAGCTTCGGGACCGCTATTCCATCAACGATGTATCACCTATTGCAGTAGTTGACCGGATTGAACATCCTGTCTTATTCATTCACAGTGAAAAGGATGATTATATTCCGTACGAGTCTTCGAGGCTCCTGTATGAGAAAAAAATGGGAGCCAAAAAAATTTTTATTGCAGAAAAGGGCACTCATGCCATGTCATATACTGAGAACCGGGAAGAATATCAAAAAATTATTAATGAATTCCTGGAAGAAATAGGTATTTAGATTATAGCATCAAAAAGTTGAATTCTAAATTCAAATGGTGTAGTATATTACTACTGGCTGCGTTGTACGTACTCATAATAAAGTTTTAACCTTTAAGCTGTAACAGGGAGTTTTAATTGAAGCGAAAATGACAAGCCTCTGTCTATACGACAAGGAGGACATACATTTACCGTTTCTGCGAACACCCACTTTGAGAAGTGGTGGTTTAAAACTTTCTTATATTTAACTACGGCAAATGCGGCTATCAAAATCATTATTTGAACCCGGTTTCCTTTTAGGAACCGGGTTTTTGCTTTCTCTGTAAGGATCAATAAGCACCGCGAATGTGATGCTCCACCTTTTCCTTTAAAAATTGTTTCAATTCCTGCTGTTTGAAAAAGTCTTGATTTTCAGAGCTTCCAGGTTGCTTTCTAGTTGCTTGCGATTTTTAAAATGTTGCCTCTTCTCGATCCATTATCCACCTGAGAGACGCGCTTGCCATTACGGTCTTTCGTGTTCTAACCCATACGAGCAACAAGCTTTGCGAAAGCAGCCTTTTATTTGAGCAAAAAAACGGGCAGAATGATCCCGTCATTCTGCCCGTTTTCTATTTCTAGCCCAATACATCTGTAATGTCAGACATATTTTCTCTGATCCAGACAATCGCTTCGTCAATTGTACTGAATTCCTGGGCTTCAAAGCTCATTTCATCCTGCAGCAGCCAGACATCCTTCTTTTCATCATGAATTCCGCCGATAGACCAGTGCATCAGGCTGAATGGATGATTATTGTTCAGAAACGACACCCACGTCCTGTTTAATGCTGCGTCTTTTAATGACTGAAAATGGTCGCTCACTTTCTCCACCTCATTTCACTAAAAGGCTCATGCGGGGATTTAGCATTTGAGAAGGACTTTTCAGTTTAAAAGTGCTGGCAGTTTCACTGAAATCGACCGTCAGATTTTCATCCAAATAAACGATTGCTGATTTATCCATATAAACCTGCAGATCATTCGTGCTGACTTTCAGATCTGTATCATCTATGTCATCTGTGAGCCATAGAACCGCTACTCCGTCTACAACGCAGCCGCAGCCCTCTGTATCGTATACCAGTTTCATTTTCCTGTCTGATTTTCCGTCTCGTTTGCCATTTATTTGCTTTATGGCCGCTTCTGTAAAGGTAATATTCATAAAATCTCCTTCTTTCCATGTATGCGTGTATATATTTTAACATATCCCTCTTTTTAGCTAGGATTATCCTGTTTGTACACATGAGCATGGAAAGAACGCTTAAAATGGTCCTTTTGGCAAGTTTTCATAAATAGCCAAAAATGCGTTTGCAATTCACCTTGGATCAGATTACCATTATTGTATTCATAGAATTCAAGGAGGAGCTCTTCATGTCGAAGGTACAGATTAAAGTAATGGATAATGGTCCCCTGCGTGTTACAGGAGATGTTGAAGTCATCGATGCTGAAGGAAATGTATTTCAAACAAAACAGGCATTTTCTCTGTGCCGCTGCGGGCATTCTGCAAATATGCCTTTTTGCGATGCTACGCATAAGGGAAAATTCAATTCCTGTGTACGGGCAGAAAAAACATTAAACAACTGAATAAACGGAGGAGTTTAATATGAAAGTACGCGCTTTTACACCTGTATTCGCTGATACGGCAAGCAGGCTTGTGAATACGGCCAACCAATTTGAAGAACGGATTCTGATTAAAAAAGATCACTGGGTCATTGATGCTAAAAGTCTTCTTGGTATCCTTGCTCTTTCACTGCAGCCCGGCGATGAAGTAGAAATCATTGACGAAAATAACAATGACAGAAGCGGCCCGTTTGTTGAGGCCGGCCTTTTCGAAAAATTTTAATCAAAAGCGGGCATTTCTGAGGGTTTGCGTTGTTGTGATTCTGGCTTATATAATGCGACAATGGAAAACAAGCCGCTCCCTGATTTAACACTTTAAGGAGCCGTGGTGCGATTTGCGGGCGCACACGGCTTTCTGTGCATGCATCAGAAGTTTACTCCTCTATTTTAATAATGCTTCCAAGCTTAATATTTTGCCTCTTTCCTGTCTGGTCAATAATGCGGATGGCCTGTTCCAGATTGTCTGTATAATGAATCCTGCCGGTATACTTGCAAATGCTCCCGTTTTCATAAACAGTGAATTGCATTTCCCTGTTCTCTTCCATTGCGATGCAGATCGTTTCGTTCAGCTGCTCAAGCTCCTGTTCATCGAGCTCAGGCTTTGTCTTTAAATATTCTTCCTTTGCCCAGTCCCGCAGCAGCTTGACGTGCTCCGGCAGCATCATGGAAGTCCATTTGATGTTTCCGCGGTCTCGAATCATGCTCTTTTCCTCCTTCCTCTCCTAAAGACTGGCTACGCTTTATGGCCGCCGAGAAGCGCCGCACGCTGCCTTGCCGTTCCAGCATTTGTATAGGATACCGCTCTTAGCAGAGCACTTGAACCGTATTTGCCGCGGATCGCATCCATTGCATAACCAAGAGACCGGTCTTTTTCACGGTTCGGCTGAAACAGATCGAGCTGCATTTCGCAGTCGTCTTTAATATTGGAAAGTGAAATGGAAATCGTCCGTACAGTTTTGTTTTCATAAAATTCTTCAAACAGCTCGAGGCAGGTGCAGTAAAGATCCATTGTTACGTTTGTCGGCTGTGCTATCGTTCTGGAGCGCGAAAACCCTCCTCCCATCTCATCCCGGCTGTACCCGATTCCAAGGCTGATCGTCCGGCCAGCTTTTTGGTGATAGCGCGCCCTCCTTGCCACCTCTTCGCACATTTCCAAAATCACGTGCCTGACTTCTTTCGGATCAGGATAGTCGCGGAGCAGGATCTGGCTTTTGCCGAAACTGATTTGCCCCTGCATAATGGGCGCACCGATTTCTGATAAATCAACTCCCCATGCATGGTAATAAAGCTGATTTCCCATTACACCAAACTTCTTTTCGAGCAGCTCCAGCGGATAGCCCGCAAGCTGGCCTACACTAAAAATGCCCATTTTGTTCAAGGTTTTCTCAAGCCGGCGGCCAATGCCCCACATCGTGCTGAGGGGTTTTAAGGACCACAGCTTCTTTTCTACATCGTGATAGGTCCATTCAGCCACTCCTGTTTTTTTGGCATCAATATCAAGACAGATTTTTGACAGCAGCAAATTAGGCCCTATCCCGACAGCGCTTGGCAGCTGAAATTCCCTTTCCATATCCCCTTTGATTCTCCAGGCGATCTCTCTCGCATCTCCCCAAAGATGTTCCACTCCATCTACCTGAATAAAGCTTTCATCTACACTGTAAGTATGAATAGCTTCCTTCGGTACATAGCGGTGAAACAAGCGGGTCAGCTCTGTTGAAACCCTGACAAACAAAGCCATTCTTGGATCGACAATTTGAATGCGGGGATCCTTCGGAATTTCAAACTTTCTCGAACCCGTTTTAATTCCGAATTCTTTCTTCAGCTGCGGTGAAGCAGCAAGCACTATGCTTCCTTCGCGGTCTGTGTTTCCTACTACAGCAAGATAGCAATGAAGCGGATCGAGCCCGAGGAAAACAGCCGCACAGCTCGCGTAGAAGCTTTTCATATCAATACACAAAATTTTCTTTTTGGGAAGCTGATTATAATCAACCATCTCGCATACCCCTCACAAGAATATATGTTCGTAGTTCTATTATACCGATAATGATAAGGGAATATACGTTCTGTTTCAATGGTAATTTTCCCCTCGCCTCCTCCAAAATAGCTTGGCGAAGCTTTAAAAAGCCCCTATAATATGGGAAGAAAGCAGGTGTTTCTGGATGGAAAAAATATTTTTTAGGAAGATGCTTGAAAAAGCCTTTCCCCAATATGGAAGAGATATAGAAGCAAGTCCTTTATCAGAAGAAGAACTCAAGGAGCTTGGGACCAAGCTGAAAGAAGAAAAAGAAGAGAATCCTCAGGCAGATCTGCATGAGTTGATCGAAGATGTAGTATACGCCTACATAACAAATCAGGATTGAATCCATTAAAATCAGCACAAGGAAAATAAAAAATGGCGCCTGCACAAAAAAAGCAGGCTGCCGCAAGCAGGCGGTTCGATAAAAACCAATGCTATTTTTTCATTAATGCTCTGCCAGCGGCTTTTTCGACCAGCCCTGGCATTATCCGGTAAAGAGTGCTTCCTGCATTCATCCAGCGGGGAAGGCTGATCTCCCGCTTGGCCTTGAGCATATGCCGGACAATAATCGATGCAACCTTGTCAGCATCAAGCATCCAGCGCTCCACATTTTTAGCATACTCCCCGCTTTTATCTGCCGTCTCAAAAAAATCCGTTTTAATTGGCCCAGGGTTTACAGCTGTCACATAAATTCCGGTTCGGTGCAGCTCCATCCGAAGGCTGTCGGTAAAACCAAGAACAGCATGCTTTGTAGAAGAGTAAAGGCTGGATTTGGGAGTGGCCATCTTCCCTGCAATGGAAGCTATATTAATAATATGGCCAGCCTTTTGTTTTTTCATAGCCGGCAGAACCATTTTCGTACAGGCAATAAGTCCAAACACATTTACTTCAAACATATTTTTCATTTCTTCAAGCGAAGCATCTTCCACTAAGTTAAAGATCCCGAATCCGGCATTATTCACCAGCACATCAATCCGCTTGCAGCTTTTAAGAATGCTTGAAAAAACAGCAGCAATTTCATCTGTTTTTTGAACATCAATCCTGAAGTAAGGGACAGAAATCCCAAAAGTACGATGCAAACTTCTTGAAATTTCAGCGAGCTGTTCTTCCCTTCTCGCAAGCAGGACTGGAATGGCTCCCTGTGAAGCTGCGTGAAAGGCAATCTTTTCTCCAAGTCCGCTTGAGGCGCCTGTAATAACGACGACCCTGCCTTTTAACCGGTTTGGCATCGTAACCCCTCCTTTATCAGACTATTGCGCTGAACACTTTTGCATCTTCACTGATGTTATAGTCTATTTTGCCGCTGTCCTCCAGAAAATCGAGCTGAGCCACTGTTTCAGACATCGTCAGCATAAGCTGTTTCCGGTAAATAGATGAAAAGAGCTGCTGACAAACCTCAAAAGCCGTCATCGGGCGGGCCGCAAGCATTTTATAGACCCCTTCTGCCCTCTCCTCCTGATTTTTCATTCGGTATTTCATTAATGCATGGGCATCCTCAATCAGATCTCCATGGCCCGAAAACACGGCAGTAATCGGGAATTTCAGAAGCTTTTTGAAGGTGTCATTAAACTGGAGCTGAGGTTTTGGCCTTACCGTTCCTTCCATCGGCATTTCAATAAGCGGATTGGCTGATATCTTTGCGAGAAGGACATCACCGCCAAGCAGCTGACCGTCTTTTTCATTGTAAAGGGCAAGATGGGACTGGGCATGACCAGGTGTCTCAAGAATCTTAAATTCCTTCATCCCCGGCACTTCGTCTCCTTCTCTGACAGCATGAGTCAGGTTTCGGGAACAGGAATAAAGCAGGGTTTTATCCAGCTCAGAAAGAGACGGTGTATAAGAGCTATGTATGCCTAGTTCCAAAAAGAGCCCCCTTAAAAAAGCCGTGTTCTTTTCTTTAAATGCTTGATCATTTGATATCCAGGGCTGATTGTAAGGATGACCCGTAATTTGAATGTCATCAAAATAATCAAGGAGCCCGACGTGATCCGGGTGATGGTGTGTCAGAAAAACCTGTTCAATATCCTCCACTCTATACCCATACCTATTCAGCTGTCTTTTAAGAGATTGAAAGGCTTCTTCCGTTTTCGGCCCTGCGTCAATCAGTGTCAGGGCATCCCCTTTGTAAAGATATACATTCACATCGCCTACCGGAAAAGGAGTCGGCAGGGAAATAGAAAGGATGGAAGCTCCGCTGGTCGTTAAATTCATTTTTTCATCGCCTCATTTTGTTATGTTTCTATAGAAAGTATTTTACGTAAACTATTAAAGATTAATTATCTGATAACTATTTTATCTTTTCAGGTTTATTTTGTCATTATATTCAAATAATTCGTATGAAAATCTATAAAAGTAATGGTTGACATAAGCTTGTCTCCCTGTGCATAATGATGTACAAATCAATGCATTAAAGCATGAAACGGAAAAAAGCTTAGACCGGGAATAGTAAATCAATAATGGCTAAAGAGAGCAGAACCCGACGGCTGAAAGGTTTTGCAGCCCTCTTTTTGATTGAACCTAACCTGCGAGCTGTCTGGAAAACCTGAACGTTATCCCTCGTTACGGGAGTAAAGCCGGATGTTTATAAAACATCAATAAGGGTGGTACCGCGGAGCCTCTTCGTCCTTCTACTGGATGGAGAGGTTTTTTGTTTTTTAACTCACTCTTTGCGAAAACGACTTTTTTTAAGCTCTTTTCTTAAACCTTGCAGCTTTCTCGCCATTCCAGTTAGGCGGAAATTTTAAGAAAAGATGCCCGAAGCCTAATTTCATTCGTTTTCTAAACTCATACGAATAGCAATAATCATTGCGAAAACAGCCTTTTGAAAAAGCTTTTTGAAAAAAGCCATTAAAAATAAGGGGGATACTAAAGTGAAAAAAATTGCCTTTCTTGGCGCAGGATCCATGGCAGAAGCAATGATCTCCGGTCTCGTGAATGGAAATTTAGTTCCTAAAAAGGACATTATTGTTTCCAACCGAACGAATCAGGAACGCCTCCTTTTTCTTAACGAAGAGTATGGGGTAGAAATAACAGACAGTAAAGAACAGCTCATCTCTGATGCTGACGTTATTATCCTCGCAACAAAACCAAAGGATGCCGAGGCTGCTATCTGCTCTGTGAAGCATTTGATCAGAAAAAACCAGCTGGTCATTTCGGTGCTTGCCGGCATACCAATCAGCACCCTGCACCGGTTATTTGAAAAAGAGATTTCTGTTGTAAGGGCTATGCCAAATACGTCTGCCGCTATCCGCATGTCAGCGACCGCTCTTTCAGCTAGCAGGAAAGTGACGATGCTGCAGCTGAAATTTGCTAAACATCTTTTTGAAACGATTGGAATGGTAACAGTTGTAAAGGAGCAGGATCTTGATGCGGTGACCGGACTTTCCGGCAGCGGACCAGCCTATATTTATTATTTTATTGAATCCATGGAAAAAGCCGCAGCGGAATTGGGGCTTGATCAGCATATAGCTAAAGACTTAATTCTTCAGACGCTTGCAGGGGCTTCTGAAATGCTCTTGCAATCTGAAAAGAATCCATCTGTATTGCGAAAGGAAGTAACAAGCCCTGGAGGCACAACAGAAGCAGGAATAGAAATGCTCCAAGGATACAGATTTGATGAAGCAGTGATTGAGTGCATTAAAAGGGCTGCTGAACGGTCCCATGAATTAAGCATCCTTCAAGAAAAAGTGGAAAGAAAAAGAGCCTAGCGAAATCAGGCAGGCTCTTTAAAAATGGATTGGATGGTAAAGGCCAGAAGGTCAGGCAGCTTTTCAAATGTGTATGGGAGATGAACTCTTTCTGTCCACTGATGGGCATCTCTTCCCACTGGTCCAACATTGATAACGGGCATATTTAAGTTCTTGATTGCTTTTATAGGCAGCGTATACTGTTTGCCGTATAAAGGCATGCTGTCCATTAAATCACTCATTGACTCCTCCCCTTCCTTTAACTGAAAAAAACTCAGATCAGAAAGGCCGGGAAAGTAATTGATGCTTTCTAGAGATATGTTATAAGTCATTTTTGCATATTCTTTTAAGTCAGAGGCCGTTTTTTCGATTCGCTCATCCCCTGCAGATGAAACAGCTGGATAATATGGCGGTGCATAAAACAAAACAATCATAGGCGACTGTTCTTTGCATAACCCTGAAAGCTCGGCGGCAATCTGGATAGAAAGGCTTCTATCATCAAGGCCGCCCATACTTGCTGTTAGGTTCACAATCCTTCTTTCAACTTCCTGCCGGCCTGCTTTTTCAATGGCAAGCTCAAAGAGTTCCTTATAAGAAAGCACTGTTACCTTTAGAGGATCCGGCTGATAAGACACAAGGTCTGAAAAAGCTTTTGCTTTTTGCAAGTATTTCTTTTCAATTCCTTCTGCCGCTGCCAAAGCTGTTTTTTTCAGCATCGTATGAACCTCTGATAAAGGTCTTCTCATTATAAGAAGATTGTATAAAGAGACGGATAAGTGTGGAATCTGAACAGAATACTCATCTTTTAAATCCTTTTGAAGAAGACAGGTTGGAGGAGGTGTTACCTCATCACCAGCCTTCTCACAGTATTCCTCATTCAGTTCAAGCAAACGGCTGATTTCAGCGGACATAGCCGTTGCATTTAACCCTGAAAAAGGTTCACCAACATGAGTTTCTTTTCCGTAACAAAAAAAGCCGGCCAATATTTTACCGATCGAGCCTGTATAAATATAATAGTTTTGATCATTAGGATACCGAGTAAACATGGGTTCCGAGTTAACACATGTCTCATACTCCAAACCATGTGTTTTTTTCAGCTGATTTAATATTTCACAAGCTGCAAGCATCCCTGAAGAATTAGCCTCTTCATCTGGAACTGTCAAAAGCAAAAGGTTTCCGTCAAATTCACCTGCCATGGCTCTTTCCAGCATAGCGATTTGAACCGTCAGACCCGCTTTCATGTCCATCGTTCCTCTTCCAAAAAGCCAGTCGCCTGTTTCAAGCTCTGTTTTCACAGGATCTGAAAGCAATTCTTTTCTCATGGTGAACATATTTGTCAGCTCACGCGGACGGAAAGCAAGGTGCTTTAGATCGCCATAATCCTGCACATCCACCACATCAAAATGACTGAGAAGAACAATGGTTTTCGAAGCACCCGGCTTCTTCACAAGCGCTGTTAAAAATCTTCGCCCATCCTTGATGGGATGCAAAGTCAAATGTTCCGGTTCTTGCTGGTAATAATCCAGGTCTTTCAGCAAATAATAAACATATTCAGGGAAGGTGGCTTCACCTTCGGAGCCTGTGATGCTATCGTATTCAACAAGTTTTGTTAAGAGTTCGGTCAATTTTTCCTTTGTTTTCCATTGAAATGCCATCGTGCATCTCCCTCCTAATCCCAGTTTCCCTTATTGTAAAACAATTCAGTAAACTTTCAAGAGAGCAAATTGTGTGACGGGATAAAAACCAGTTGCTATAATTTTGTCTGTACTAAAAACTCGGGAGGCGAAAATCTTGAATGCAAAATTGTTTGAACCATATACGATTAAAAATGTAACGATAAAAAACCGGATTGTCATGTCTCCAATGTGCATGTATTCCTGTTATGAGGAAGACGGAAAATTAACAGATTTTCACCGTACGCATTATATCAGCCGTGCAGTCGGCCAAGCAGGACTTATTATGCTTGAAGCTTCAGCTGTTACGCCACAGGGAAGAATTTCCCCTCAGGATCTTGGAATCTGGAGCGATGATCATATAGAAGGCTTGAAATCATTGGTTTCTGAATTAAAATCTTACGGAGCAAAGACAGCCATCCAAATCGCGCATGCAGGAAGAAAAGCTGTGCTTGATGGCGAAATTGTCGCTCCTTCGGCCATTGCTTTTAATGAAAAATCAAAAACTCCGAAAGAATTAACTATTAATGAAATAAAAGAGACAGTCAAAGCATTTCAGGATGCTGCCCGCCGTGCCAAAGAAGCCGGGTTTGACATTATCGAGCTTCACGGAGCACATGGCTATTTAATCCATCAATTTCTGTCTCCGCTGTCAAATCACAGAACTGATGAATATGGAAGATCTAAAGAAAATCGCTACCGTCTGCTGAAAGAAGTGATTGAGGCGGTTAATGAAATTTGGGACGGTCCTCTTTTTGTCAGGGTTTCAGCAAATGATTATCATCCTGAAGGACTTATTCCTGAAGATTATGTTGAATTTGCGAAATGGATGAAAGACCAGGGAGTTGACTTGATTGATGTGAGCTCAGGAGCAGTTGTTCCTGCACGAATCAATGTATATCCTGGCTATCAAGTCCCATTTGCAGATTTGATCCGCAATAAAGCAGGCATCGCTACAGGAGCAGTCGGAATGATTACCCACGGTCTGCAAGCTGAAGAAATTCTGCAAAGCGGACGTGCAGATCTTATTTTTGCCGCTAGAGAATTCCTTAGAGATCCATACTGGCCAAGAACTGCAGCCGTGCAGCTCGGGACAGAAATTGAATCTCCTGTGCAATATGAAAGAGGATGGAAGTAAGTAGAGAAATACCAGCAGCATAAGCTGCTGGTATTTTTTAATGGGTCTTCGGCACTTCAAACTGCTTTAAATCTTCAGCCATAAAACTGTTTTTGAAAATGGCTCTCGCCTCTGACAGCAAAAGCTCTGTATCGGCCGGCTGATACCTTGAACTTATATGAGTCAGGATCAGCATTTTGGCATTTGCTTTGAGGGCTGCGCGGGCAGCCTCAGATGCAGTTGAATGAAAATACTCGTACGCCAGATTCTCGTCTGTCATGCCGAATGTAGCTTCATGGATGAGCAGGTCGGCATTATCTGCTAATCGGGCAATTCCGGGACAAAGTCTCGTATCCCCTGTAACAGCAACCACTCTCCCTTTTTTAGAAGGACCGATGTAATCTTTTCCGTCTACAACCCGGCCATCTTCAAGCATCACTGTTTCCCCGAGTTTTAGCTTTTTATATTGAGGTCCCGGCCCTATTCCCTGCTGTCTCAGCTTATCGACAAGAAGAGGCCCTGGAAGATCCTTTTCTGTAATCCGATAGCCGTAATTCGGCAGTCCATGTTCAAGAAGAAATGCTTCCACAGTAAACTGGCTGTCCTCTAAAATCGTCCCTTCCCTCACCTCAACAATCTCAAGCTCGTAACGCAAATAAGTCTGACTGGCAGAGAGTGAAACAAGAACGAATTCTTTAAGCCCCTTCGGCCCATATAGAGTCAGTTTTTCTTCTCCTCCCTGAAAAGAACGGCTGCCAAGTAAACCAGGAAGTCCATATATATGATCACCATGCATATGGGTTATAAATATTTTTTCAATTTTACGGAGTTTTAAAGAAGTATGGAGAATCTGATGCTGCGTTGCTTCCCCGCAGTCAAATAGCCATGCCGTTCCTCTTTCCTCATATAGGGTAAGCGCCACGGAAGACACATTCCTCATTTTTGCCGGAACTCCGGCTCCCGTCCCAAGAAATAAAACATTCACAATCTTTCACTCCTATTCTTCTAGTGCAAGCATACAGGATGGCATCTGGAAAAGGAAGCTTCCATGCAAAGTTTAGGCAAAAAAGAGCTACATAAACCAAATAGCTGGATCATATATTTGAAAAAGCGGGACAAGGAATCTCCAACCGTTGAATTGAACATTTACCTGGGAGTGATGGCTATTAACGTTACAAAAAGAGCTTCCTTACTAATAAATCTTTGTTTTCTTTGTCTGCTGTTTTTCTCACTTCTCGGATGGGCGGTGAGAACAAAAATGCCTTGGGTTATGCATTTTGACAGGCTGATAAACAACTTCATATACAGCGGGATTTCAAACACTCTTACTCCACTCGCCAAGTTATTGACCCACCTTGCAGACTACCGCTTTTTATTCCTGCTTGCCATCTTTTTTTGCATCCTTTTCTTTTTTTTAAAAAAAGGAATAGCCGGGCTGATTTTTCTGGTATTTTATTCAGGAACACGCGAACTTCGCACATTTACAAAGGATTTAATAGGGCGAACAAGGCCTAGTGAAGGAAATGGATATTCCTTCCCCAGCGGACATATGATGTATGCCACTTTTTTTTACGGTTTTCTCTTTTACATGTTTTTGAGATCGATGAGCCAAGAAACCCGAAAAAAATGGAAAGGCCCGCTCTTGGGCGTTTATTTTATCCTCTTAGCCGGAATCGGATGGAGCCGGATCTATCTGAATGATCATTTTGCAACAGATAATTTAGGAGGAGCAGCTCTGGGGTTTGCCTGTCTCCTTTTTTCTATCTTGCTTCTGGAATTGATAGAAAAAAGAAAAAAGCGTTAAGTACAAAGGCATTTCCCAATTGGGAAACGCCTGTGTTGTTTATTCCTGTTTTTTTAACACTTCCTGCAGGGAAACTTTACCGAGTTTTCTTTTAGAAAGAGACATGGATATCCAGTAAGTTACAAGAATGATGAGCAGGCTTGCAGCAATCATGAACGGATTGACTGATACGGGAAGAGTCAGCCCGGCTGATTCAGCAACAGAAGAGATGATCACATGCAGACTAAAGAAAAACAACCGGTAAATATACATTCAGCATCATTTTGGATATTTTGCGGTCATCATAACCGATCACTTTTAATAATGAAATACTCGTCATACTTTCTTCGATCATCAAGCCTGTAATCAGTCTGATCATGATAAAACCAATGGCGAAGGAAAAAAGACTGATTAGCACGATGGAATACTTCAGAGGGCCAAGGGCTTCTTCAAAAGCTTTTTTAGCCGCATTCTTATCTTCAGCAGATAAAATGCCCTGCTCCTTTGCAGAAGGTTTTTCATTCGTCCACTTGCCGAGATAGGCGGAATCAGGCAACCCCAAATACTTATTCACCTTTTGTTTATCCCAATAAAGAGCACTTCCGATATCAATGTCTGCAATCCCAGCTATCGGCAGGGTTATTTCTTTTTCTGACCAGCTGTTCGTAATGGTCACTTTGTCCCCCATTTTCACTTTAAGAGAGGCTGCAGCTGCTTTCGTTAGAATGGCTCCATTCTGTACTTTTTTATTTAATGCCATTCCTGACTCATCTCTTAGAACCACCATATTATTGTCAGGCACTACTCCATAAAGGGGAACCTCTTTGTTTGCCTCTTTGTTTGTCTCTTTGTTTGCCTTTTTCCCTTCTGATTTAGAAACAGCGGCATTCACCAATGTAAAAGGACTATCACTTGAAGAAGCTTGCTTCACCACGGGAGCCCTGTAATAAACAGCATAGTGATACCGATAGGTTTCTACATAGGTTTTCTTTATCATTGAATCTACAGAGTTCATTGTCAAAAAACCAAACATGACCAGAGCAGAACACAAAGCAATCCCAAAGAAAAGAACAGCTGCTTTCGAAGGGTTGCTCAAAAGCATTTTCAGTCTGAAGCGGGTTATAAAGCTGCCTTTTATGAAGGTTTTTCTTTTTCGTCCGCTTATTGCCTCCTCCAGCTGATAACAGGGTAAGAACAGGCTGCGTGACCGTTTGTCTTATAGCCAAATATCCCGCAATGGAAAGCAAGAGCAGCTGAAGCAAAAATGCGATCAATATTCCTGTAAGGTCAAGACTCATGGGTGACAAGAGCGGCACATTGAAGTAAGACGTATAGTAGGCAGTCATTGGAACAGAAAGCAATAAACCAAACCCTGCGCCAAGGATAGAACCTGAGAGAGATACAAACAACGGGTAAATCATGTAGGCTTTACTGATTTCAGATGGAAAATAGCCCATTGCAAGCAACGTGCCGATCTGTTTTTGCTGATGCTTTAATTTCCGGTTAATAATCAGCATCGTCATCAGCATTACAATTGCTGCAATAAGAAGAGGAAATGTTGTGACGATTGATTCCGAAGACTTTATTTTTGCTTCCACAAAAGAAATTCTCGGATTGTCTTTCCGGTCCATCCATTTCAATATTGGTGCTTCTTTTAAAACAGCTTTTTTCAGCTCCTCTTTATTAAATGGGCTCTTTCTTATTTCTCCCATATAATAAAAACCCGGCTTAGACTGCAGAGATTGGATAGCTGAATCACTTGCAGCCGCTGCTCCGAAAGTCTTGGGATCGCTCGAAAGATCCGCCTCATTTTTTACAGGATAGATATAGTCAGGAAGATAGGCAATTCCCGTGATTTGAAAGACTTTTCCCGAAAGCCTAATCTGATCCCCCGTTTTGTAATGATTGGCTGCTGCAAACCCTTTGAATAATGCCAATTCATCCTTTTTTTCAGGAAGTTTTCCTGTCTCCAGATACGGGATGTTTATGGAATAATTAATCGAAAGAAGACGCAGTGTCCCGCCTTTACCCCAGTCCGCATCAACGAATGTCCTTTCAGATAATGTCACTTGATACTGCTGTGACAGCTTTTTCAGCGTTTCGCTTTTTAATGGAGCTGAGGTATAAAATTGAAAGTCTTCCTGATGGTTTTTCTTTATAAAATCCTGGTTGCTTTTAGCTACGCTCCCGATGGCAGTTTGAAGCATAAGAAAAAGCATGACAGCCAAAGCCATTAGAATAATAGATCCTGAGAGCTGAAAGATGTTTTGCTTTAATGACTTCAAAACACTTTTCCAAACAATCATACCCATTCCACCTGCTCAGCTGTAATAGGAGCAGAATTGAGTTTAATTTCTGCGATTTTGCCGCTTTTCATCTTCACTATTTTATGTCCCATTTCTGCTATTCCCTGGTTATGGGTAATGATTAAAATCGTTGTTTTGTAGTTCCTGTTAATTTCCTGCAGAAGAGAAAGAATTTTTTTGCCTGTATGCTCATCAAGCGCCCCAGTCGGTTCATCACACAGCAGAAGTTTAGGGTTTTTGCTGATGGCTCTTGCAATGGCAACTCTTTGCTGCTCACCTCCGCTTAACTGATGTGGAAGCTTTGTTCTTTTATCTGTCATTTCGACTCCTTCAAGAATTTCTCTTATTGGCAGAGGATTGATGCTGATCTCGCTTCCCACTTCAATATTTTCTTCAACCGTTAATCCAGGTATTAAATTATAGGATTGAAATACAAATCCGGTCATTTTTCTTCTGAATTCCACCAGCTGTTTTCCTCTAATGCCGTGCAGTTTGCTTCCTTCCACCTCAACTTCTCCGGAATCAGCTGTATCAATCCCGCCGATAATGTTCATAAGAGTCGATTTACCAGAACCAGAAGGGCCAAGAATCACAACAATTTCCCCGTCATTAACTTCAAGATCAGCGTCCTTTAAGGCATGCACAGCTACTTCTCCGCTTTGATAACTTTTATTCACTTTTCTTAGGCTGATGCTCATCCTAATGCCCCCATCATTTTAACTTAATTATGAAATGAAATTGGATATTTGTTTCATAATTATCTTACTGCTGGAATGATGTATTGGCAATTTATTTTTGAAATATTTTTTTATTTTTTTTCATTTCTTTCAGAATTTCTGATGTTTGGAAAAATGATAGAATTACTTTATTAGTCATAAAAAGAAAATATAGAAAATCTTTACAAAAACAGAAACGAACTTTCAGCTTGTTTTTGTTCATTTTGTTTATACTAAAGGAAGGTTTAGTATCAAATGTTTGATTTAAGCAGTATTTACCTTTAAAATTTAGAACTTGAACAGGATGTTGTTTGTTTAAGGCTGTTTTAGCAGAGATTGTTGTTTTTCGTACATGCTTTTATCACACATTTAGACTAGCATCGGGACATCTTTTCTTAAAGTTTTTGCCCTGCCAATGGTTTCGAGACCTAAGTATAGGGTCATGAGCAACAAAGTTTAAGAAAAGAACCTTCTTTAAAGAAAATGCTTGAGCTTGCTATACGTTTTTTTCCAAAGTTTGAAAAAAATCAGGTCAATAAAGTGAGGTAGAGCCATTGAATAGTGAACAGCAACCCAAAGCAGTGATTGTAATATTCGGTGCAACAGGCGATTTAGCTAAGAGAAAACTTTTTCCTTCTATCTACCGGCTTTTCAAAAGCAGCAGATTAAGCAAAGAGTTTGCCGTTGTTGGAGTAGGCAGGAGACCATGGACAAATGAGGAGTTCCGCAGCAATGTGACAGCTTCTATTGAAAAAGGAGTCGAAGAGCATCAAGGCCTGGAAGATTTCACATCACATTTTTACTATCAGCCATTTGATATTGAAAAACCTTCCTCTTATGGACAGTTAAATGAAGTTCTAAAAGGTCTTGAAGAATCCTACAGCATACCAGGCAATCGAATGTTTTATCTTGCAATGGCTCCCGAGTTCTTCGCTACTATTGCGATTAATCTGAAAAACGAAGGACTGACTACAACTGAAGGCTGGAGCCGCCTGGTCATTGAAAAACCATTTGGTCATGATTTTCCGAGTGCGAAAAAGCTGAATGAGGAAATCAGAGAAGCTTTTTCCGAAGATCAGATTTACCGGATTGACCATTACCTTGGAAAAGAGATGGTTCAAAATATTGAAGTCATCCGCTTTGCCAATGCCATTTTCGAACCGTTATGGAATAACCGTTATATTTCCAATATCCAGATTACATCAAGCGAAGTGCTTGGAGTAGAAGACAGAGGCCGTTATTACGAAACATCCGGCGCTTTGAGGGATATGGTTCAAAATCACATTCTCCAAATGGTTGCGCTGCTTGCAATGGAACCTCCTGTCAGACTTTCGGATGAAGAAATGAGAAGTGAAAAAGTAAAAGTATTTAAAGCGCTTCGACCTATAAAAGCAGATGAAGTTTCGAAGTATTTTGTCAGAGGGCAATATGGCAGCGGGGAAATTAATAATGAGAATCTTCCCGGTTACAGAGAGGAAAACAATGTGGATCCTGAGTCCAATACTGAAACCTTTGTTGCAGGAAAACTCCTGATTGACAACTTCCGATGGGCTGGTGTGCCGATATACATACGGACAGGAAAGCGCATGAAGGCAAAAACAACAAAGATTGTTGTTCAATTTAAAGACATTCCAATGAATCTTTATTACAACAATCGTGAAAATGTTGAGCCGAACCTGCTAGTGATCCACATTCAGCCTGATGAAGGCATTACGCTGCAGCTAAATGCCAGAAAATCTGGCGATGGCTCATATGGAGAGCCTATTAAGCTTGACTATTGCAACAATTGCGGTGACAAAAACAACACACCTGAAGCTTATGAAAGACTGATCGATGATTGCCTGAATGGCGATGCAACGAACTTTACCCATTGGGACGAGGTTTCCCTGACTTGGACATTTGTAGATGAAATTTCGAAAGCATGGGAAATGAAGCCAGCTTCCTTCCCGAACTACAAATCCGGTTCTATGGGACCTGAAAATTCCGAGAAGCTGCTTTCTGATGACGGCTTCAATTGGTGGCCTGTAACAGACACCTTTGAGTAAAGCCACGAAAAAAAGCTGCCGCAAACAGCTTGCTCAAAACAGACAAAGAATTAAAGGGGAAATGAACTTATGAAAATGTATGATGTATCTGCACCTATCTTTGAAGGAATGGCCGTATATAAAAACAAGCCTGAAAAACAGCCTGAACTGAGTACTGTAACAAACGGTTATGTAACAGAATCACGTATCGGAATGGATTTGCACACTGGGACTCACGTTGACTCCCCTCTTCACATGATCGTTGAAGGGGATACAATGGAATCCATTTCACTTGATGATCTTGTCGGAAAAGCGAAAGTATTCGATCTAACAAAGGTGAAAGATAAAATTCAAAAAGCTGATATCGAGCATTTTGATATCCAAAAAGGAGATTTTGTTTTATTCAAAACAACAAACTCCCTTGAAGAAGAATTTAATTTTGAATTTATCTTTTTAGCAGAAGATGCCGCTATTTATTTAAGTGAAATTGGCATCAGAGGGGTAGGTATTGACGGGCTCGGTATTGAGCGAAGCCAGGAAGGCCATCCAACTCATAAAACGCTTTTCAAACACGAAATCATCATCATTGAAGGACTTCGCCTGAAAGAAGCTTCCGAGGGAGAATATTTTATGGTTGCTGCTCCGTTAAAAATATTAGGCAAAGATGCATCTCCTGCACGTGTTCTTTTATTTGAAGGATTATCTGCTAACTAATTACCTGCTTTGCAGGGAAGACAATCTTGAATAGAACTGTTACAAAAAAATCCTAAAGCTGGCTGAAATAGCTTTAGGATTTTTTTGGATTTATTTGTTTCTTGTGCCTCAGGAAATCAGCCTTTCGTATATCCCAGGGCTACCCCGCCAGCAATAATCAGTATGGAGCTGATCAGAATAAATGCTGCCTGTTTCCTCGTTGACCTTTCCCTGAGCAAGTATAGTCCGCCGGCTGTAGATAAGGCGGTTCCAAGCTGAGCAAATGAAAAGCTCGGTCCAGTGCCAAGCAGAGGAAGAGACAAAATCAGGAAGATATTACCTGCGGATAAAGCTAAGCCAGTCACAATATTTCTAAAAGCAAATTTGGTAAAGGGCTTTCCTTTAAGAGAAAGGAGAGCAGTCCCTGCAGTAAGCCCTAAGCCTTGAGGAAACATTGCAGACCATTGGTCCAGGTCAAAAAAACGGTTCAATGCAAGAAAACCTATAAATCCTAATGCAGAATAGATAAGAGTGAATGTGAATTTAACTGAATGGTCTTTTTTATGTACAGCACGTATCCATAAAGAAATGAGAAGAATGCCGCAGGAGATTAATATGATGGCCATACCGCCTAAAGCAAGACTAAATGGCGAACTCCACTCTTTAAAAAGCAGAACGCTGAAAAAGGTGATGCCGATTAGCTGAAGGCCAGACGTGACCGGAACCGTTTTAGAAACACCCAGCTTCTTAGCTGCTAAAAGCTGATGATACATGCCGACTGCAAGCAATAAACCGGAGACAAATCCAAAAACCCATGTCACATTATTCATTATTGGAACAGCAAACAAATAAGAACCAGCAGAAACGATAAGAAAGCCAATTGATATGCCAAGCATTTGGCTATTAACATTTCCTCCTATTTTCATACTGATTAAAAGAACACTCCCTAGTGCAGCAGCACCAGCCAAAGCCAGAATTATTCCAACCATATTCACCCACTCCATCTATCTGTAAGACTCTTCTTTTTTATTCTCTTTCATACCAGCATCGACTGCCGCATTTCTATTTTCTATTATTGATTCCTTTATTGGCGAGGTTTCAAACCTTATCTTTTGACACAACAGCCTAAGGGAATCTACTTACAGAAAAGCCCATAAAGTACAGTTTTGATTTTGTGTGATTTTCTGAAGTTACTTAAGATCGGGTTAGACTGCTTGCGCTGGACAAATCAACTTATACAACCTTCAAAATACCCCCGCACCAAATCGTACGGGGGAGGTTTCTGCTTATTTGGACATCCAATCAGTGTGGAATATGCCTTCTTTATCAATCCTTTGATAAGTGTGGGCTCCAAAATAGTCTCTCTGTGCCTGTATCAGGTTCGCAGGAAGAGTTTCCGTTCTATAGCTGTCATAATAAGCAAGCGCTGCGGAAAGGGATGGCACCGGGACTCCCCGTTCGATTCCGACTGCAAGCACCCGTCTTAAAGATGATTGGTAAGATTCTGCTATTTCTTTAAAATACGGATCGAGCAATAAGTTTGTAAGTCCTGCTTCGCGGTCATAGGCTTCTTTAATTTTTTGCAGAAAGGCTGCTCTAATTATACAGCCTCCTCTGAAAATCATGGCAATATTTCCGTACTGAAGATCCCATTCGTATTCTTCAGAAGCTGCTTTCATTTGAGCAAAGCCTTGAGCATAGGAGCAAATCTTGCTTAAGTATAATGCCTTCCTTATATCCTCTATCAATTCATCCCGGTTCCCATCGAAAGGTTTTGCTTCAGGACCTGAAAGAATTTTGCTTGCCTTGGTGCGTTCTTCTTTCATAGAAGAAATAAAACGGGAGAATACGGACTCTGTGATGATCGGAAGAGGTACTCCTAGATCGAGCGCATTTCCGCTTGTCCATTTCCCGGTCCCTTTTTGGCCAGCAGTATCAAGAATCATATCAACTAGCGGTTTCCCTGTTTCATCATCTTTTTTCGTAAAAATATCTGCTGTAATCTCAATTAAGTAACTGTCAAGCTCACCCTTATTCCATTCTGAAAACACGTTATGAAGTTCCTCAGCAGAAAGTCCAAGAACATTTTTCAAAAGAAAATAAGCTTCTGAAATCAGCTGCATATCTCCATACTCAATTCCGTTATGAACCATTTTCACATAATGTCCTGCACCGTCAGGTCCGATATAAGTTGTACAAGGCTCTCCGTTAACTTTGGCAGAGATGGCCTCCAAGATCGGCTTTACAAGCTCATGAGCCTCTTTTTGACCGCCAGGCATAATAGAAGGCCCTTTTAATGCACCTTCTTCCCCACCGGATACCCCTGTCCCAATAAAATGAACTCCGCTTTCTGCGAGCTCTTTATTTCGCCTTTGTGTATCTTTAAAGTAGGTGTTACCACCATCAATTAAAATATCTCCCTTATCTAGATGCGGGAGAAGTGATTCAATCGTTTTATCTGTCGCATCTCCTGCTTTTACCATCAAAAGTATTTTACGGGGTGTTTCAAGAGATTGAACAAATTCTTCTATACTGTAAGTGGGGGCAACATTTTTTCCTTTGGACTCTTCCATAAAATTCACTGTTTTTTCTGAAGAACGGTTGTAAACAGATACAGAGTACCCTCTGCTTTCAATATTCAAAGCTAAGTTTTTTCCCATAACTGCCAATCCGATAACGCCGATCTGCTGTTTTGACATTTCAAAACATCCCTTCTCGTCAGTCTCTTCTATTCGCTTTGAAAATACCATACATAAGGCTCTGCATTCAAGGGAAAACGTCTTTTAATCTCTCAAAAAGTCTTTGTTGAAGCTTGTCCCTTTTGAATTCTCATCTCGGGACACTCCTTTTAATCCTTGTCTGATGGCTTCCTTTCCGTATTTTTCATTGATTTTGTCCAACACATTCAGGAGCGGTTCCTTCTTCGCATCCTCTTCAAAGGAAAATAAATCGAGCTGCTTATAAGCACCGTTTTTTTCTACCAGATCAGAGCCTGTAATGCCAAGCAGCCTAACAGGTTCTTCCGTCCAGTTTTGATAAAAGAGCCATTTGGCATGCTCAAAAATATCATCTGCATTTATGATCGGATTCGGAAGCTTTTTTCCTCTTGAAAAGGTGTCCATGTTGCTGTATCTGATCATCACTGTCAGCTTTGCAGCAAGAACTCCCTTCCGCTTCATTCTTCCGCAAACCGATTCCGCTAATTCTCTCAATACTTTATCCAATTCTTTCGGGTCATCTGTATTTCTCGGCATTGTCATGGAATTCCCGACACTTTTAAAATCATGGATAGATTCAGGGTCTACAGGCCTGTCGTCGATCCCGTTTGCCCTTTTTTTCAGCCTCTCTCCATTGATGCCAAGCAGCTGCTTTAGTTCCCCTGTTTCCCTTAAAGCAAGATCGCGGATCGTTTGAATTCCGAGAGCTTTTAATTTTTCCGCTGTCTTTTCTCCTACTCCATGCATTTCATCAACCGGCAGAATCCAAAGCTTCTCACTCAGCTCTCTTTTCCTGAGAACGGTTATTCCAAGAGGTTTTTTCATGTTAGAGGCCATTTTCGCAAGAAACTTGTTCGGAGCAATCCCGATGCTTGATGGAAGAAGCAGTTCGTTCATCAGCCTGTCTTGAAGTCTTTGAGCGATTTCAATCGGATTTTCCCCATTCGTTTCATTAGTTAAATCCATATATCCTTCATCAATGGAAACCGGCTCTACAAGAGGCGTCACTTCCCTTAAAATATCGAACATGGCTTTGGAGGATTTGCGGTAGCGGTCGAAATTCGGTTTTTTAATAATAAGCTGCGGACATAGCTTCTTCGCTTGCCAAAGGGGCATGGTTGTCTTTACTCCAAAAGCTCTCGCTTCATATGAGCACGTCACAATGATGCCTTTCCTTTCTTCCGGATTTCCGGCGATTGCGATAGGCTTTCCTTTAAGCTTCGGGTCAAATGCCATTTCCACCGATGCATAGAAGCTGTTCATATCGATATGAAAGAGTATTCTGCCATGTGATTTCGTTTCATCCTTCGTCATTCATACACCTCTAAAGGATTCATACTTATTCTCTCTATCATATCATTTTTCGGATGTCAGCAATCAATTTGTGCTTGCGGTTTAAATAAAAGAAAAGACTCCGTTTCCGGAGTCTTCTCCATCAGCCTTTCGCTGCTTCTTCTATAACTGCTACTACCATTTCAGCTGTTTTAACCAGTTCTTCAACTGGTATTTTTTCATTTGTTGTATGGATTTCTTCGTATCCTACGGCAAGGTTGACTGTTGGTACGCCATTTCCTGCGATTACGTTCGCATCACTTCCTCCGCCGCTCGTTAAAAGTCTGCTTTCGCGGCCGATTTTTGCTGCTGCGCGTTTTGCTATTTCTACCACATGGTCGCCTTCGCCAAATTTGAAGCCTGGATACATAACTTGAACTTCTACTTCCGCTCTTGCACCCATCTCTTCTGCTGCCGATTCAAACGCATCCTTCATTTTCGCTGCCTGAACCTCCATTTTATGAGGATCCAGAGAACGGGCTTCAGCTAAAATATCCACTCTGTCTGAAACGATATTCGTTTGTGTGCCGCCTTCAAAGCGTCCGATGTTAGCTGTTGTTTCATCATCGATTCTCCCAAGAGGCATGCGGGCAACTGCTTTCGCAGCAACGGTAATAGCTGAAATCCCTTTTTCAGGTGCTACACCTGCGTGGGCCGTTTTGCCATGAATAATGGCTTTAATTTTTGCTTGTGTAGGTGCGGCTACTATGATGTCTCCGACTTTGCCGTCACTATCAAGCGCATAACCGTATTTAGCAGTCATCAGCGATGGATCCAGAGCTTTAGCGCCAAGGAGTCCTGACTCTTCTCCAACTGTAATCACAAATTCGATTTTTCCGTGGGAAATTTTTTCTTCTTTTAAAACACGAATGGCTTCGAGCATCGCAGCAAGACCTGCTTTATCATCAGATCCAAGTATCGTTGTTCCATCTGAAACGATGTAACCGTCTTTAATGGAAGGCTTGATTCCTTTTCCAGGCACAACTGTATCCATATGTGATGTAAAATAAATGGCATCTGCCCCCTCCTTTGTTGCTTCAAGGGTACACACTAGATTGCCTGCTCCATGGCCTGTCACACCTGTTGTGTCATCCTCTGTAACAGTAAGACCCAGGGCAGAAAATTTTTCTTTTAAGACTTTAGAAATTTCCTGTTCATGGCCAGTTTCGGAATCTACTTGAACAAGTTCCATAAATTCTTCTGTAATACGATCTTTATTGATCATTTGATATGCCTCCCATTTGTTTGCACAATATTTGTTTTAGGCTCTTTTCTGAAACTTTGTTGCTCCTCACTCTAATTTGCTTTTACACGGCCCTTGATTTGGCAGGCACTTTAAGAAAAGATGCCGAGACGCTTGTTTTCATTCATCTAAAAAATCAGTACGAATAACAACAATCCTTGCGAAAACAGCCTTTTTTACAGCGGTATATTGCCGTGCTTTTTAGAAGGGCGCTGCTCCTTTTTGCCTGCAAGCATTTCTAAGGATTGAATAAGCTTAATCCTTGTTTCACGGGGGTCAATCACATCATCAACCATCCCTTGACTAGCTGCTACATAAGGATTCGCAAACTTTTCCCGGTATTCTTCTATTTTGGCTGCTCTAGTTACTTCCGGATTTTCACTACCATTTATTTCTCTGGCAAAAATAATGTTGGCAGCTCCCTGCGGTCCCATAACAGCTATTTCCGCATTCGGCCATGCATAAACGAGATCCGCCCCGATTGATTTGCTGTTCAGCGCAACATAAGCTCCGCCATAGGCTTTTCTAAGAATCACCGTAATTTTTGGAACCGTTGCTTCTGAATACGCATACAGAATTTTAGCTCCATGACGGATGATCCCTCCATGCTCTTGCTTAACACCAGGGAAAAATCCGGAAACATCCTCAAATGTAATGAGCGGGATATGAAAGGAATCACAGAATCGGATAAATCGAGCTGCCTTATCCGAGGAATCGATATCAAGTCCGCCAGCCATATATTTTGGCTGGTTGCTGACAATACCGACTGGCTTTCCCTTTATTCTCGCAAAGCCTACAACAATATTCTTGGCAAAAGCCTGCTGAACCTCAAAAAAAGAATTCTCATCGGCAATTTGTTCAATCACTGTTCTGACATCATAGGGCCTGCTGGAATCAAAAGGGATCAGATCCGTTAAATCCGGCCTGTAATCCTCTTCTTCGTGTGTTACCGCTACTGGCGGTTTTTCTTCATTATTCTGCGGCAAATAACTCAAAAGTGTTCTGACCATACTCAGAATTTCCTCTTCGGTCTCAGCTGAAAAGTGAGCATTGCCGCTTATACTATTATGTACTCTTGCTCCGCCTAAATCTTCGGAAGTGATTTTTTCGCCTGTTACTGTCTCAATGACTTTTGGACCTGTAATAAACATCTGGCTTGTTTTTTCAACCATAAAGACAAAGTCTGTGATCGCCGGAGAATAAACAGCTCCGCCAGCACATGGACCCATGATGACGGATATTTGAGGAATCACACCTGAATAGATGGAATTCCTGTAAAAGATGTGCCCGTAACCATCTAATGATACCACACCTTCTTGGATCCTCGCACCTCCGGAGTCATTCAGCCCTATAAACGGCGTTCCGTTTTTTGCTGCTAAATCCATTACCGCTGCAATCTTTTTCGCGTGCATTTCTCCAAGCGCTCCGCCAAACACTGTAAAGTCCTGAGAAAACAAGTAAATCGGCTTTCCGTTTACCTTTCCATAGCCTGTAACAACGCCGTCTCCAGGTCCTTTTTTTCCCTGCAGCCCAAAGTCATTGCAGCGATGCTCCAAAAAGGGATTCAGCTCGACAAAAGAGCCAGAATCGACGAGAAGATCAATTCTTTCTCTTGCAGTAAGCTTTCCTTTCTCATGCTGAACGTTTATTCTCTCATCCCCGCCGCCAAGCTCTACTTCTCTTCTTTTATCATATAGTTCGTTTATTTTCTCATAAATATCAAAACTCATGATGCTCTCCCCCTTTTTGTTTTTCGCATAGCTCTGTTAAGACTCCATGACTTGATTTTGGGTGTAAAAAAGCAATCATGGCGCCTCCCGCTCCAACTCTAGGTTTTTTGTCAATTAGCTCAATTCCCTGCTCCGTTAACTCTTTTATGCTTTCTTCAATATTTGCAACTGAGTAGGCAACATGATGTATTCCTTCTCCGCGTTTTTCAATAAACTTCGAAATAGGGCTGTCTTCATTCTGTGCTTCTAAAAGCTCAATTTTTGTTTCTCCGGATACGATAAAAGCTACTTTTACTTGCTGTGAGTCAACTGTTTCTGTGCCAAGCACCTTCATTCCAAGCGTCTCCTTATAAAATGGAAGCGCCTTCTCTATTGAACGGACAGCTACTCCAATATGATCTACTTTGTTAATCATGACCCATCTCCCCCAGTTGTAAACGAATTCATTTCCTACTTCTACTTTAATTAGTCATAATCCTTTTTTTAAGTGCATGATCCGACAGAGAAACCACCTTGTACAGCCTTTAAATCTCCGTTAAAATAGAATTACCTGTTTAATGGGAGTGAAAAAAATGTCTCGCAAAACACAAAAAATTTTCGTTTATCTTATGCTGATTATTATGATTGGGACAACCGTACTTGCGGGGATTTCAACGTGGTTTTAAAGAATGACGTTACAAAAGAGCGATCCGGTTTATACAGCCGGATCGCTCTTTTGTTTGCCGATATTTTTTTATGTTCTTCCCTATTAGGTGAAAATGCCAGGGTTTGTCCAACGAGCTTTCTATTTGCTCCCCTTACAAAGCTCCTTTTTCCTTCGCAAGCGTTTCAAAAGACTTCTTTGACTTGATAATGAATACTTTTGTCCCGATAGATACCTTCTCATAAAACTCTTCAACCTCTGCATTATGCATTCTAACGCATCCGAGTGTTACATAATGTCCAATAGAGTTCTCGTTATTAGTTCCATGAATACCGTAAATTCTTCCGTCGGTTTCCTTTGCGTCAAAGCCGATCCACCTTGGGCCGAGAGGGTTATGAGGGTCCCCTCCTGGAATATTCTTCTTTCGGTAAAAGGGTTTTTGCGCTTTTACAGTAACAGTAAATTCACCCTCTGGGGTTAAATCCGGTTCTTTTCCAGTCGAAATCCGGTAAAGCTTCTGAATGGACCCGTTATTTATGTAGGCCAGCTGATTTTTCTCTTTATTGATAATAATATAAGGATCTCCGGGAAGCGGGCTGGTTCCTAAAGGCCATATAGGAGATGCTGCAAAAATAAATGCAGCTAATAGCCATTTCAAAGCAATCACCTCTTTTTTGTCTCAGGCTCTTTTCTTAAACTTTGCTGCTTTTTCATCGAATAAATGAATTCCAAACTGGAATACAACTGCGAAGTTAAAGAAAATATGCCACGAAGCCGGTCTAGCAACAAATTGTGCGAAAATAGCCTTTTATTATTTTGACCAAAAAAGAGGTGCTTATTCTTTCTGCTTTAACCCTTTAAATGTGCTTTTTATCACAAGGTATTGCTCCATTTCCTTTACAAAGTGAAACAGTTCTGCACGCGCTTCAAATTCCTCTCTTGTTTCCGGCAGAGGCATCTCTTCGAACTCTCTTTTCATATCATGAAGCTTTCTTAAAAAGCCATGCGCTGTGTTGCCAGGATGAATATGAGTTCTTAGATCCTTTAAAAAATCAGCAATTATTTCACCTTGTTCAACCGTAATAGAAATAGACGTTAAGATCGGCAAAACTCTCTCCAGTATTTCAAACTGTTTTTCTCTCATTTTAAAGTAGTGATAGTAAAGATTTTCATGACGGTTAAAACGGTTTTCGACATCTTGAGAGGAAAGTTTTTTCGCTTCATTTAAGAGGATCGAAGCTTCTGTTATCTCTTTGCCGCCCCAATTGCTATCGCCAACAATAAGGTAGGATTCCATTTCCTGTATGATTTTAGCGAAACGGTCTTCTATTTGAATTTGATATTCCTTCAGCTTTTTATCAACGCTTGGCATATAGAGATTCATGATAAGCGCTACTCCTATGCCTGTTACTATTAAAGCAACTTCATTTAGAACAAGTGCCAGGGTAATATTCTGCGAAGCATAAAGGTGAAGAATAATAACAGAACTTGTTACGACTCCTTCACTGATCCGTGCAAGCACTGTGGTCGGTATAAAGAAAAGAAGCATAACTCCAATGGTCCATGGATGATATCCAAAGAGCTCAAAAAAGACAAATGAAAACAGTATTGCAATAGAACAGGCCAAAAATCTGGCCCATGATGCTTGAAGAGATCTTTTCTTCGTTACTTGTATGCAAAGGATAGTAATGATTCCTGCAGAAGGGAAATTATGCAGATGAAATAGCTGGGCAAGACTGATAGCAAGCCCTGTCCCAAGAGCTGTCTTGATGGTTCTATATCCAATTCTGAATTTTGCCATATGTTTTAGCTCCTGTTTTTTTCACTTGAAAAAAGGTGATCATCGATAGTGATCACCTTTTTCTCTGAATCTATTTTATAACATTTTCTCTAAAAAGTCTTGTGCCCGCTTGTGTTTAGGTGCAGAGAAAAATTCATCCGGAGGTGCATCCTCTACAATCATTCCTTCGTCAATGAAGAGTACCCGGTCAGCCACTCCTTTTGCAAACCCCATTTCATGGGTAACAATCGCCATGGTCATTCCGGTATGAGCAAGACTTTTCATTACATCCAGCACTTCCTTCACCATTTCAGGATCCAACGCAGATGTCGGTTCATCAAAAAGCATAACTTCAGGATCCATTGCAAGCGCCCGGGCAATGGCCACACGCTGCTTTTGGCCGCCTGAAAGCCTGTTTGGATACTCATCCCTTTTCTCAAGAAGGCCGACTTTTTTCAGCAGCTCTTCTCCTTTGGCTTCTGCTTCTTTTTTGCTTAACCCTTTCACACTCATTGGAGCATAAGTGAGATTTTCAAGAACCGTTTTATGAGGGAACAGGTGAAAATGCTGGAAAACCATCCCTAGATTCTGCCTGACTTTTAAAATATTCGTCTTAGGATTTGTAATCTCTTCATCTTTCACCCAAACCATGCCGCTCGTTGGAATTTCAAGGAGATTTAAACAGCGAAGAAAGGTCGATTTTCCTGAGCCTGAAGGGCCGATGACAACCACCACTTCACCCTTCTTAATCGTTGTATTGATGTTCTTCAGCACTTCATGCTTTCCGAAGGATTTGTGAAGATTTTCAGTCTTAATCACTTTTCCTCAGCCTCCTCTCAACAAACTTTCCTAGCATTGTTAAAAGCATAACTAAAATATAATAAACGAGAGCAGCAAAAATGAGCGGTTCAAAATACTTATACGTTTCTGCCCCAACCTGATAGGCACGTCTCATGACATCTTCCAGCCCGATTACGGTAACAATTGCTGATTCCTTCGTTAATGTGATGAGTTCATTCATTAATGATGGGAGAAAATTTTTCAAAGCCTGCGGAAGGATTATATCCTTCATCATTTTGCTGTATGGAATTCCAAGAGCAGTAGCTGCTTCCCTCTGCCCTTTGTCTACCGACATGATTCCCCCTCTTATGACCTCTGACATATAGGCACCGCTGTTGAGAGAAAATGCAACGACAGCCGCCCAGTACTGGTCAATTTGAAAGCCTAGAATTTGCGGCAGTCCAAAGTAGATGACTAATAGCTGCAGCACAAGAGGGGTACCTCTGAATACTGAGGTATACGCATCTGCAAGCCAAATCAGCGGCTTGATGGTCGTAATTTTGAAAAGGGCAAGAATCGTAGCAATAATTAAGGAAAAAAGAGTTGATAGCAAAACAACCTTTAGCGTAAATTGAAGCCCGCCCAATATATAAGGTATGGAAGGAGCTATAGCGGAAAAGTCCAGATTCATTGTTTAATAACACCCCTTTCACTTTGCAGCGGTTTGCAAAATGAGCAAATGATCGGCTAAAGAAAAACGTTCAACCTTCAATCGTTGAACGTTTTCCTTGAGCCTGTGAAATTATTTGCTCCCGCCGAACCATTTTAAAATCAATTTTTTCAATTCCCCGCTGTCTTTCATTTCTTTCAGGGCTTTATTAAATTCCTTTGTATAAGGGCTCCCTTTTTGGAATGCGATCGCTGATCCAGCTTCATTTTTTGTATCATCATTTATGACAAAGCCTTCAATATTTTTATCTGATTCAAAATATCCTTTTGCAACTGTATCTTCAATAATCGCTGCATCAAAACGGCCTGCCTTGATTTCCTGAACTAGATCAGGGATGCGGTTGCGGTTTTCAGTAGTGAATTTTACTTTTTTAAGCAGCTCTTTCGCTTTCCCCTCTTGAATGGAACCTAGCTGAACGCCAACCGTTTTCCCTTTCAAATCTTGTATGGATTTAATATTTGAGCCCTTTTTTGTCACAATCATATGCTGAGCTGTATAGTAAACATCCGTAAAATCAACACTTTTCATTCTGTCCTCAGTTGGTGTCATACCGGCAAGAACAAGATCAATCTTCTTTGACTGAAGGGCTGGAACGAGACTATTAAAATCTAAATCTTGAATCTCAACCTTATAGCCTAATTTTTCTGACAGGGCATGTACCAAATCCACGTCAAAGCCTATAATATCGCTGCCTTTTGCAGTGTCTTTGTACTCAAACGGCTTGTAATCTGCAGAAGTAGCCATTTTCAGCACCTTTTTGTCTCCTGAACCTGATGTTGTTGATGTTCCGCAAGCAGAAAGCATCATCACAAATACCATAGCTACTATTAGTGCAAAACCTTTTTTCATTATCCTTTCCTCCTATAATTTTCTAAAAGTTATAAAAATTCTTAAATTTCTTTTATTATCGCCCAGAAATACTGTATTATCAAGAATTTTTTAAACTTATATTTATACGATAATATGAATTTTAACACATTTTTATATTTATACAATAAGAATTATCAAAATAAATCATGAAAAAACTTCGATAAAAACGCTTTGTGAAGGGGATTAACTTGATGTTACAATTAATAGCAAAGGGATTTTTTTCAATAAAAGATTAATTTTCACTTACTTATATTCATGTTTTATTCATTATTTTTCTGTTATGGAATGAAATTTCCCCTAACCTTTTCCACAGACAAATACCTGTTTTATTTGCTGCTTTATAAAAAGTTTGATCAACTAATACTCATTACTTAGATAAATGAATAAAAAGAAGAGCGTGATTTGAAAATGATTGATCAAAACACGCTCTTACTCTATTCAACTAAAGCTGTAAAAAACGCATGACATTTTTTGTGTCATGCGTTTTTTGATGAGTATATAGTACTTCCGCCAAAATTATTCAATTCAATCATTTTCTCAAGCAAAAAGTAATTTACCGGGTCATTCCGATTGCTGCTATTCACAGCTGCATGCAAAATGATAAGGTTCAACGTTTATCCAGCAATACGGATGCTAATGGTAAATTATTTGCGAAGCAAGACTATCGTTTAACATCTTACATATTTGCGTTTAAACCCAAGTCTCCCTTTATCTACTTCCTTTTGAATCCTTTCGGAAGCGAGCAGGAAACTGCTTTTCTTCTTATCCTTATTGACTTTTACTGGGCCAACTGCCTTTGCAGTCTCGACGGCCTTATCATGGAGCGGCAGATATGAAGTGCCCACGGTGTATATAAAATTATTCATCGCATATTTAGTTCGTTCTGGAGAGTCGTGAATCGTATTTTCGATCATTTCAAGCATATTGGCAATCTTACTTTCGGAAAATTCTTCGTCCGGGCGATTACCCAAAAGCCAGCAGTAGCAGCTCCATCCCGCTGACATTCTTAGCTCTTCACAGCTTGCAATCCATTTATCAGCAACATCTTGTGCTATATCTGTTTCAGCTAAAGTTACTGCAACCACATAATCGGACAGCATATAAAAATATGCCCCATCCATCCAACGCTCAAAGTCGGCCTCAGTCATTGCTTTAGGGTCTGCAATGATGCCTGCAAAGTACATTGCGTCGTAGTTCCCTGTCTCGTAAAGCTGCTCAGCCAGTGTTTGATCTTTTTTTATGATCTTGGCCATTGGCTTCATTGCTCCTGTAGCCACACCAAAAAGCGGCTCGCGTGCACCATTTGATTCATAAATTTTCTTGGTTCGTTCCTTTGAGAGAGATTCAAGCTCCTCCATAACCATTTGTACATTCATCGTTTTACACTTCCTTCTTTTTGGAGAATTCACTCATTCCAGATGTTAGACCATCAAATCCATCCCTATTAGCTTATAACAATTTACATCTGTCAGTAAAATCACTGTCTCAAATTGTGTGGACTGCTGAGTGTAGACAAAAAAAATAAGCCATGATGTAGTGGTGTTTTACCCAAATATCAAAATGCTATCACAGATGGTGCTTTAACTCGTGCACCATAGTCAAGTACATTCATTCACAATCTTAATTTTATTTTACTTTTCCTCATAACTAGAGTTTCCTGTCTACCAAAATCCCAAACTATAGACGGTATTGCGAGAAAGAGCACAATTCATGCTGCAGAATTGCGCCCGATTGCGGAACAAAAAATAACCCTGCCAAGACTTCAACAGCATATTATCAATCTTTATTTTAAATAATCATTATTTGAATTTCAAAGTGACCAATCCGCAAAATATGGATTTATCTTTTATACATATGAACCGACATCCGTTTCTAATCAACCATTACATTTCCTTTATCAATCGTTGGTAACTGATGTTCTATAGAATTGTTCAGCTATACCATCGCTGTTTTATCAGGAAAAACCATTTCTTCGCAAAAATAGGGCGATTGTTAAGTGTAGCTAAAAGGGACGGGCTTTATAACTATGTAATGGACTTTTTTAATAATCCATTAACTAGTGAACTGAGAACTGCCTATAACTATATAAAGCATACATTAAAGGACTCAGATTAAATGAAAGTACAGTGCCTGTTGGTTTAAATGGTTCTACTTAAAAATGATAAATAGAACATCAATTGATTTAAATGAATGGAAGGAAAAACTAGTTAAATTTGATTTTTCCTTTGTCAAATATTTCGATGCTAAATATAAAGAAACCTCATTAAGTTTTGTTTCAATAATTAATTCTGCTTTTAATTTGAATGAATGGGAAAAAATAGAACTAACTAACTAAATCAAATTATTTTTATTGATGAGGTAGGTGAATGCCCTGACCCCACTCTGTATTTACTAAACAGAGTAAGGTAGGAACGTTTCCCAACCCCACTCTGTATCCCATTAAGGTATCTTGATTTTACCAATTTGTGCAGTTATTGCTGTACTTTTACCCGTTAACCCTCGCGTCCATCATCGGACATAGACCGCATGTTGACTGAATCAACTACTTTTTGTAGATCAGGACGAAGATGGAATGCGATATCACTCAGCTCACCCTTCAGGTTATGCTTACCCGCATAGTTGTTAATGACGTCAACAAGGTCAAGACCTGTTGTATCCTTTAACGTATTCTGTAACTGTGTGAACATACCTGTTACTGAACCTGCTAGATTCTGCACTCCCCCACCATTACCTGTGTCAATGATTTTGATGCTGTCCACATTGCCGAGTGGTTTTGCTAACTGCTCCGCTAATGCCGGCAAACTAGCCAAGATCATTTCAAGTCGTGCTGCTTCACCATACTGTTCAAACGCTTTCGCTTTTTCCGTTTGCGCTTTGGCTTCTGAAATACCCTTTTGCTCGATAACGCTCGCTTCTGCTTTACCACGCAGTTCAACCGCTTCTGAGTCCGCTTTCCCTGCTAGACGTACTTTTTCAGCATCCGCTTTTGCTTGCGCTTCAATTTCATATTGTTTTGCTTCTGCTTCCAACTGGCGTTTTTTCTTGTCCGCTTCTGCCTTTTTCTCGACTTCGTAGGCTTCTGCATCTGCTTTGAGGTTAATATTGGCATGGTATTCACGCTGTCTGCGTTCATTTTCTTTTTCTTGCAGTTCGATATCCTTCGTCTTTTCAACGATTTTTACGTTCATTTCCTGCTCTTTTACTTCTTTTTCACGAATGGCTTTTTGCAGGCTGTAAGCCATGTCTGCATCTGCTTTTGCTTTGTCTCTTTCAATTTGGAACTGTGACATTTTAAGTGCGTTATCTTTTTCCGCTTCAGATGTTTGGGACGCTCTTTCCAATTCTGCCCGCTTTGCTTCTTGCTCGTTTTCAGAACGCTTGATACGGCTCAGTTTGTTTGCTTCAGATTCCGCAATTTCCGCTTCTTTTTTCACGTCTGCAATTTGCTTGCGAGATTGTGCTTCAAGGTATTTGTCTACATCCACATAGTCCTTGACGTTGAATGAACGAATTTCAAACCCCAATTTATGAAGATCTGGCTCTGCTACCACTTTTACCTCACGTGAAAAAGCTTCTCGGTCGCTATACGCCTGATCTACTGTCATTTTTCCAAGGATCGCTCGCAGATGTCCTTCCAAGATGGACGTGATTTCCGCACTGATTTCTTCATGCGTTTTACCCATGTAGTTTTCCGATGCTGTCGCAATCATTTCAAGGTCGCTACCGATTTTAACCACTGCATTTGATACCGCCCCTAGACGTACCTTTTGCTGTGTGTAGACCGCTTCTGCTTTGATATGCAGATTGTATGTGGTGAGTGTCATCTTTTTCGCTTGTTGGATGAAAGGTAAAACCAGTGTACCCCCACCACTGACAATCTTGATTTTTCGTCCTTTTCCTATTTCTTGAATATTATCTCCACTACCTAACATACTTCCTGTGACAATAAGCGCCTCATCCGAACCAATTGTTTTATACCTTTTGACAAGAAATGTGATTAATCCTAGTAACAATACCCCTACTGCTGCTATGATATAAATTGTTTGTATCATTTAAAAATCCTCCTGTTTAGTTAGTTCGTTATCAAACATTGGTTTGTACTTCTTTACATAGAAAACATTGTCTTTTACATCGATGACCAGTACTGTTTCCCCTTGGACGATCTCTTCGTTATCCAAACTTCTCGCTGTTCGAGGAACTACCCCTAGTGGGGTCTTTACTGTTACCTCCCCGACCGTATCTTTTGCAATCGTTAACGTTACTCTTCCGATTGTCCCCTCCAAATCTTTGATATGGAAACTAGTGGTGCTCTCCAATCTCGATAATGGTAGGAATACAAAGATGTTTAAAACGGCCGTGACCCCTAACGCAACAAGAACCCCGATTGTGATCATTATGAAGGTTGGTAGGTTCGTGTTTATCGATAGGACATACCCGATCAGAGATGTTAACCCGATTAAACAGAAGGTCGATGTCATGTTGAATAATCCGCTACTGATGTGAAAAAGAATGTCTAATACATTGCCTAATAGAATGTTGGCGAATAATACGACAAGTGTGCCAATAAAAATAGATAAAAACAGTGTTGACAGCCCCATATTTCACTCCTCTTATTTATGCCGTTAACCCTAAACTAATAAGCAACCCCTTAACTACGAAATTAAAGCTCCGCTTCGTGTTTTCTTTGCTACCAACCCCGCTACGACTATATACTGTCGTCATATGAATCTTTTATCTTCCGATACCTTGATATTCTTTGCCCTTCCCACTCCAAAACCCCCTTTTTTGTCGTATCCTAGATTCTACTTAATGAATAGCCTAAAACGTGTTCTGCTAACCCGCTACGATTCTGTCTTGAAAATGATCTAATCCCCACTTAAAACCATTTACTGTGCAACAAGATGGAAATATGTCGTACACTATTACATCTAGTAATAATATCCACAAATAACACCGTCGCTTCTTAATTTTTAGAATATCTTAGTTACATTATAATATATTAGGAGTGGTAGATATTACTTAAAATTGGAAATTTGTTCATTAACAAAATATAAAAGACTGACTATAAAGTCAGTCTCAGTTTGTAGACAAAAGGCATTCGGATGTCTCTATCCGTATGCCTTTTTGTTCATTTTTAAGTAATTTAATGCTTTACAGACCTCTTCCTTGGATACTTTTATGCCATTTTTCCAGATTCCCAA